>CAZYFO010000104.1:0-4565 GCA_964646955.1 uncultured Bacteroidaceae bacterium
AAAGCGAAAAGGAATTGTCTCACGACAACTCCTTTTCATCTAAAAATCTAATACCATGAAAAACACATGGCAAATATACTTATTAATTTTAATACAAGAATTATACATATCAGATAAACCCAAGCATTAACATTATTTAAAACTCAAAGCAGTATCACTCGACTGACAATAAGAAACCTTTAAGATACTCTCCCTCCGGGTGAAAGATATTAATCGGATGATCAGCCGGCTGATGTAACTGATACAGGATACTCACTTTCCTTTTTGCCTGGGCGGCAGCTGTAAACACCGCCATCCTGAACTGGTCCTTGGAAACCACCTGAGAGCACGAGAATGTAAATAGCAAACCACCGGGCTGGATTTTCTCCATAGCTTTCTGATTAAGACGACGATAACCAATCAGAGCATGCTTCAAGGCATCTTTGTGTTTTGCGAAAGCCGGAGGATCCAGTATAATCAAATCATAAGGAGTATCCATTCGTTCCAAATATTTAAAAGCATCCTCCGCAAAAGCCTCGTGACGAATATCATTCGGGAAATTATCCTTCACGCCGTTTTTTGTAAGTTCTATGGCACGTGCCGAGCTATCCACCGAATGTACTATCTTTGCTCCACCGCGCATAGCTGCCAATGAAAAGCCCCCCGTATAACAGAACATATTCAGGACCGTCCTTCCTGCAGCATATTTTTCAAGTAGTGCCCTATTCTCTCTCTGATCTATAAACAGCCCTGTCTTCTGCCCACTTATCCAGTCAACAGGCATCTTCATGCCATATTCCAGTGGTACATCGTCTGAAGGTCCACCTATTATATAACCATTCTCACACTCTAAATTCGCCTTATACGGCAAAGTGGTTTCCGATTTATAATAAACACTGCTTATCTTCTCTCCCATCACAGCCTTAAGAGCCGCTGCAATCTCCAATCTGGAACGATGCATACCTACAGAATGAGCCTGCATGACAGCCGTACCTCCATACACGTCAATCACCAATCCCGGAAGATTATCTCCCTCACCGTGAATCAAACGGTAAATGTTATGGTCAGGTAGTGAAGTCAGATTAAGCGACTGACGCAACCTATATGCAACTGAAAGTTTATCTTCCCAGAAATTACTATCAATCTTCTCATGACAGAAAGTCAAAGCACGAACAGCAATGCTCCCTACCTGAATGTGACCAGCAGCTATCCATTCGCCGGTTGAAGATATGACATCAACGACATCACCCTCTTCAGGGACACCCTCAATCGTAGCAATTGCTCCTGAGAATACCCATGGATGAAAACGCTGCAAGGACTCTTCCTTACCCTTCTTTAACAAGACTCTCTTCTGCATATCTCTTTACTATATTTAAATCGCCGTTTTTTTTAAGGTCCTCCAGATAATTATAAATCTGCAGACATGCCCAAGCATCGATAGAAGCATATTGACATTGACTGAACGTCAATGAATCAATCTCCCAATTGCTGAGTTGTTGATTTTTGGAAATTCTCTTTCCAAAAAGCAATGCAAAAATCTTTTGCAGCCCCTGTTCTTCAATACCCAGCTTATGAACATAATCCTGCAACTCAATGAAACCGCACGGATGCACATCGGCACTCCTATTCAGAGAACAAAAATCATCCTTTATGGAAAGTCCAACCTTTATCACAGAACTATCAGCCAAAAAATCGGTAACACACTGCGGCAGTCCAATCTTATTCAGCCTGAACAGATAGGCCACATTTTGAGTTGACAGTTGAAGAAGCGCTATCTTATTTACTACTCCTTTCTTAAACGACGGCCTGGTCTCAGTGTCAAAACCTATTATCGATTCGCACTTTAAACTATCTAGTGCCTTTTCAGCTTTTTCAATTGTATCTATAACCTCAATATGTTCAGAAAAGACCACTCTAGGCATCTCCGCTATTTCAGCTTTTGTTATGGTACTATTTATTGTCATTTGAACATATACGTTGAATCGTCATCATCAGTGAAACTATCTTCCTGATTATATTTTATGGCATGGATTGCACGAAGGGTATTCGTCAGGGTCTGTCCCCAATATGACCTAAAACCATCCTGACAAACGGCAATTGCCTCGGTCATGATATCATTCAAGCCGCTTTTATAGGATTCCACAAAATTCTTCAGTGCCTGATAAAGATCCGCCAAATCTTCCGAAATGCACTTTCTCACCGGAGTATCACTGTATTTCATCTCCTCGGCAAAAACCTCCAGATAATCATCACTTGCACCTAACTTAGCTGAAACATACTGCCTCACCGCCTCGTAATCGTTCTCGCTTACAGCCTCTTCAAGACTGATATCTTGAGACATTTCTGTATCGGGAACCATTGAAACCTTCAGATAAAGCAACGACAGAAGCTTCGGAAGAACATCAATCATCTCTTCTTGAGTCTTTTCTCCCGATTGTTCAATAAAAGCACAATACTCTGCCGCTACTGTAACAAACTCAACTACATTTTTGTCAAATACTATAGAAGACATCTCATCAATTTTCTGTGTGGCAAAGGTACTCAATTAAGAAAGAAATTCAGCCAAAATCTCTATTAATAATGTAAGCTTATCAATTTCCGGTATTCAAAACAGCTTATATATTTTTTTTGCTACTTTTGTAAACTGAAATTGTTTAGCCCAACTATGAATAAAAAAAATAAAGCCGAGACCTCCGATTTAGGCAATCAAAAGCCTGAAAAAGTTAATATATTCAAGCAGATATACTATTCTATGCACAATGACACATTTATGTTCATACTTGGTGCTGTTTTAGTAGTAGTATCTATTTTTCTGATAGGTTCATACATTTCATTCTTCTTCTCAGGCGGAACTGACCAAAGCGCGTTGGAAGCCTTAGACCCCACAACTGTAGATTTTGAAAACGGAACAGGCAGTTTAGGTGCAAAAGTAGCCGATACCATGATAAACAAATGGTTCGGATTAGCCTCATGCATGATACCTGTTTTCATGGCGATATTAGGCGTCAGAATGATGAAACTTGCACGCTTTAATGTCTTAAAATGGTTTATCAGCTGCTCATTTCTCATGATATGGTTCTCCATCTTCCTACATCTTGTTTTGTCGGGACTCATGCAGGACTCATTCATCATGCCCGGAGGAAATCACGGCATGAACGTGACCAATTGGCTAACTGCAAAAATCGGAGCACCCGGTATGATACTGGCATTGATGCTTACCATGCTCTTTTACTCAATATACCTGACCAGACGTACCATAGAATGGATTAGAGGCCGCGTTTCATCCATAAAAGATGGCATCAAGGCCATTGAAAAAGATAATGACTCAAAAAAAGATAAAGCTAAAATTATCGATGCTACGGATCCTGATGACAATCAAGAAACAGATATCGATACTGATGACATAACTACAAACAGTGTCTCCAATCCTCATTACACCGGTCATGAAGAAGAACCTATAATTGAAGATGAAGAAGATGAGATACCGGAAAAGAAGCCAATTCCAAAAAGCACAGATGAAATCAAAATGGAAATCATTCAAGCCGGTGAGGATGAAACCGCACATGGAAGCATTCAGGAACCTTATGATCCCAGATTAGATCTGTCACACTATAAGTTTCCCACACTGGATCTGCTAAAAAAATATGACGATAACACTCCATCTATCGATGAAAAAGAGCAGATGGACAACAAGGAGCGTATCATCCGTGTACTACGTAATTTCAGTATCGAGATAGACTCCATCACAGCCACCGTAGGCCCAACCATTACCCTATATGAAATAACTCCGGCAGCAGGAGTACGAATCTCCAAAATCCGCAACCTGGAAGATGACATAGCATTAAGTCTGTCCGCATTAGGAATACGTATCATTGCACCTATACCGGGAAAAGGCACCATTGGTATTGAGGTACCCAATGCCAAACCGCTCATCGTATCCATGCAATCCATCATAAGCAGTAAACGATTTGCCGAAAGCAAAATGGAGCTTCCCGTTGTACTTGGAAAGACCATCACCAATGAGGTCTTCATGTTCGATCTGGCCAAGATGCCTCACCTTCTGGTATCTGGTGCCACAGGACAAGGTAAATCGGTAGGACTTAATGCCATCATCACTTCTCTTCTATACAAAAAACACCCGGCAGAACTCAAGCTTGTTATGGTAGATCCAAAAATGGTAGAGTTCAGCATCTACTCTCCTATCGTCAAACACTTCCTTGCAAAGATGCCTGATGAAAAAGAAGCCATAATAACAGATACCACAAAGGTAGTACATACACTGAAGTCCCTCTGTATTGAGATGGATGACCGTTATGACTTACTCAGACAGGCCAATGTACGCGTAGTGACGGAATATAACAGACTCTTCATAGAGCGTAAACTCAATCCAGAGAAGGGTCATCGCTTCATGCCATATATAGTAGTAATTATAGATGAGTTCGGTGACCTTATCATGACTGCCGGAAAAGACATAGAGATGCCTATCGCGCGTATCGCTCAAAAAGCCCGTGCTGTGGGAATCCACATGATCATAGCTACCCAGCGTCCTACTACAAATATCATCACCGGAAATATCAAGGCTAACT
>CAZYFO010000105.1:0-1577 GCA_964646955.1 uncultured Bacteroidaceae bacterium
AATTTGCGGGAAATATAGAAAACCACTCAAATGAATTTGCGGGGAATTAGAATTTACTTTATTTTTGTGCTTGTTATTAACCTCATAATATTATGGAAAAGAGGATTTTCAAAAGGAAAATATACGATAGGCTCCTTAAATGGAAGCAAGAGTCCAATGGAGAAAGTTGCTTGTTGATACAGGGAGCAAGACGTATTGGTAAATCTACTATTGTAGAAGAATTTGCCAGGAAAGAGTACTCCTCATATCTTCTTATTGATTTCAATAAGGCTTCTGCAACCGTAAAATCTCTTTTTGATGATTTGATGGACTTAGACTTTATTTTCCTGCAACTACAGACTATATACAATGTTATATTAGAGAACAGGAAATCTGTGGTTATTTTTGATGAGGTTCAGAAATGCCCCAATGCAAGGCAGGCTATTAAGTATCTCGTGGCGGATGGTCGCTATGACTATATAGAAACTGGTTCGTTAATCAGTATCAAACAGAACACAAAAGGTATTACTATTCCCAGCGAAGAAGAACGTATCGATATGTATCCGATGGATTTTGAGGAGTTTCGGTGGGCTTTGGGTGATAATATTTCTATTCCTCTTCTCAGAACTTTCTATGATAAGAAAATGCCCTTGGGAGCGGCTCATAGAGCCAAGCAGAAAGATTTGCGTCTGTATATGCTGGTAGGTGGGATGCCACAAGCTGTAAATGAATATCTTAATACCAATAATTTATCGAAGGTTGATGCGGTTAAGCGTAGGATTATTCAGCTATATTCAGATGATCTTCTGAAGATTGATCCTTCGAGTAAACTCAGCAAACTCTTTATGGCTATCCCGGCACAGTTAAGTAAAAAATCCTCAAGATATTATACTAATGCTATTGTTGGAGCATTAGAAGATAAGAAAGAGGAGGAAATGATTGTTAGCCTGGAGGATAGTAAGGCTGTGCTTGTGTCATATCACTCTGATGATCCGAATGTAGGGATGTCATTGACAAAAGATTTGTCTATGTACAAATTGTTTGTGGCTGACACAGGGTTGTTTGTGACAATGGCATTCTGGGATAAGGATTTTGCAGAGAATGTGATATATCAAAAGCTGCTATTGGATAAACTTGAAGCCAATCTGGGATATGTGTATGAAAATCTTGTTGCTCAGATGCTGACTGCAGCCGGCAATAATCTTTTCTATTATACTTTTGCGCAAGATGAGAGACACTCTTATGAAATAGACTTCCTGTTGTCACGAGGTAACAAAATATGTCCGATAGAAGTAAAGTCTTCCGGATATAAGACACACGCCTCGCTTGATGAGTTCAGGAAAAAATTCTCTTCAAGAATCCTGAATAGTTACTTGCTTTACACAAAGGATCTGCAAAAAGGTGATAACGAATTGATTTATTTACCGTTCTATATGACCGGATTGATTTAAACACTTTTCTATGCGTGGCCGGAACGCCACTTTCGACCACGCATACGACGGAGGGGCTTGATTACTTCAGATTGATGATGATACCGCCCTTTACCCAAAGACCGGGTTGCGGGATGTAGCTGTAATCAAAATACTTTTTGTCTAACA
>CAZYFO010000105.1:1677-4543 GCA_964646955.1 uncultured Bacteroidaceae bacterium
ACCCAAAGACCGGGTTGCGGGATGTAGCTGTAATCAAAATACTTTTTGTCTAACAGATTGTCTGCCTCTACGTATAGGCTGTAGCGGGTTTTGTCGTATGAGAGACGTGCATCAACTAATCCATAGCTGCCGTTGGACTGTCCCGTACGCTCTTGCCAACGCCATGAGAGCCAACCGTTCAGATGGCCGTAGATACGACTGTCGATTTTTGCTACCACCTTGTGTCGCAGATATTCCAAAGAATACTTGGAGCTCTCTATTGGACGAGCATAGCTCTTATCCTGATCAATATAGGCGTATGAGACAGTCAGACGATTAAGCGGCATATTTGAGGACAATTCGCGGAAGAAGATATTCGCACTGACTTCTACACCATAATTATCCATCTCGAAGTTGCAGGAGTTGAATATCTTTTCGGCATCACCCTGATAGATGACCCAGTCTATCATATCACTGTTATGTGAGATGAAGGCATTGGTCTGTAACTCTACACCTGATATACGCATTCTGGCTCCCAACATGAATTCCGAACGTTTTTCGGGTTTCAAATGGTCATTGCCCTTGATATTGGGTCCGGAATAGTACAAGTCCGTAAATGTGGGCATGCGTAGTGCCATATTCCATGATGCAAAGAGTTTCCATGTGTCTGTAGGACGGTAGCTCATATCTATACCGGGATAGAGTCTGAACTTGTTATCAAGTGCGGTATTCATATTGGCCAACACTCCGAGAGATGCGGTCCAGCGTTCCATTATGACGTTATGTTCTACAAAAGCCGATAGGTTGGTTCTGTTATCCTGAAATTTGTAGAATACGTTGTCTGAGCCGTGAGCCTGAACATATTGGTCTGCCTCTAAGGGTTTTCCAAGTTTTGAGGATAAGATGTTTTCGTTTCTCATCTCGAGTCCGATGGAACTTTTTCCCAATGCAGACTGGAACCAGGAATTCAGGTTCAGGCCATATACATCTACCTGGTGAAAGTTTTCTCCTGCGGGAGAGTCCCGGTGCCATTGATAATGGTCGTACCACCTATTCCAATATGCTGACGGAGTAAGATGAAGTTTACCGTGTCCCGATGCTTTTACAGCTGCCATTACGCGCTCATTGCTCTCCCACTGGTCTGTGGATGCTGCTCCGTAAAAGGTATTGGCTCCGAACTGCTTGTTTGAGTATCCGAACTGCCAATTCAGGTCATAATCTGCGCCTTTGCAGTCTCCGTTATAGAAAGCGCGCATCTGATTGTAATCGCTATTCGGAGTAGCTCCGTCACTGCGACCGTATCCGAGACTTACGTTGTTATTGACATTGTCTGTGCCTGGTGAATAACGAGCTTCGGCACCTGCCAGTCCGAAGTCGCCTCCGTAAAGATGTACATTGCCACCTTTTGATGCACTCTTCGTTATAATATTTACAGCTCCTGTAAAAGCCGATGTGCCGAATACTCTGGCTGCCGGGCCGTGTAGTACCTCTATCCTCTCAATATCCTGCATAGATACCGGAAAATCGGCAGAATGGTGTCCGGTTTGCGGCGATGAAATATTAAAACCGTTAAGAAGTATGGTTACCTGATCAAAAGTGCCACCGCGTACTGAGATATCACTTTGTACACCCATCTCTCCGCGCTGACGAACATCGACTCCTGTCAGATATTCGAGCAAATCATTGACACTGTGAACGGGTATTGAGGCAATATCTTCGGCTGTGAAGATGGTTACTACACGGGCAGACTCTTTTCCCAGCAGTGGTATACGGTTTGCCGATATCTCAACATCATCCAGACTATACTGTAAGGAGTCTGACACGACACTACTGACTACTTCATTCTCTGCAGCCCACCCTGCGGTACATAACAATACACTAAAAGATAAGGTCCCGAGGGATCTAAGTACGTTTTTCATTTACTATTTTATTTTTCAATCTTACATTTTACACAAAAAGAATCCTGATTGAGCGGGATTCTTTATTATACTTAATATACGGCAAGAATATACCTTAGCAAGGTATTAATCAATACTGCTCCTTCTCGTTAGGGAAATCACGGCTCTTGACATCTTCTACATAGTTGCCTACAGCCTGTGTGATTGTGCCGAAGAGATCTGCATAACGGCGCAGGAAGCGCGGTGAGAAGTCATTGTTCATGCCAAGCATATCTGAGATGACCAATACCTGACCATCAGCGCCACCACCGGCTCCAATTCCGATGATTGGAATGCTTAACTCATTTGACACTCTTTCTGTAAGTACAGCAGGAATCTTCTCCAAAACAATTGAGAAGCAGCCTGCCTCTTCCAAAAGATGAGCATCAGAGATGAGTTTCTCTGCCTCGGCTTCTTCTTTGGCACGGACAGCGTATGTACCGAACTTATTGATGGATTGAGGTGTCAGACCTAAATGCCCCATGACTGGAATACCTGCATCAACTATTTTCTTTACTGAAGGGATTATCTCTGCTCCACCCTCTACCTTCAATGCATCGGCATGAGAGATCTTCATAATCTTGATGGCATTGCCTACAGCCTCAATATCGCTTGTCTGATATGTTCCAAAAGGCATATCAACTACTACCAATGCACGGTTTACTCCACGAACAACAGACTTGGCGTGATAAATCATCTGGTCAAGTGTGATGGGAAGTGTTGTTACATACCGGCCATGACGTTTGATGCTGAATCGCCAACAAGTATTACATCAATGCCTGCACCATCGACAATCTTTGCCATTGTATAATCATAAGATGTCAGCATGGCGATTTTCTCTCCACGAAGTTTCATCTCCCTTAGTCGCTGGGTAGTGACTTTTCTTTTGTCATCGGTTATGTATCCCATAGATTATATATTATAAATCAGGTGCAAAATTATAACTTTTC
>CAZYFO010000106.1:0-4480 GCA_964646955.1 uncultured Bacteroidaceae bacterium
TCATCATGCTTAAACCAACCCTTACCCCATGTATGCATATAATCAAAACCGAGAGTAATCTTATTACCTTCAAACAGAGATAAATTCTCATATAGGTTAACTCCCGATAATTCATCTTTAGAACGGAACTTATAAGTTAGCAGAGGCGCACCTTCAGCATTTCCGTCATTTACCGTATGGTCACCCCAATTATGAAATACCATCAATGCTCCGGACATCTTTCTGTAGTTATTATCAATAGAAACCGATGCGGCACCTCGAAGTATATCCGCATCATTATTGAATAAAAGCGCATTTACAGGACCCGGATTTTCACTCTTGATATCAGCAATATTTACCGTCGCGGATGTGCACCATGCCTCAGAAATATCATATCCCATATTGAGAGAACCTTGCCATTGTTCATATTTCATATTAGCTCTGTGCCCGTCAGACCTATTGTAAAGCAATGAAGCACTACTGAAGAATCTGTCTTTTCTGAAATGAGAAGCTACCTGAGACTGCAGAGAGCCATATGAACCACCGCTCATCCGGATGCTGTTCTTCCAACCCTCCTGATAAGCCTTATCTGTAATGATATTCATCACTCCACCCATAGCATTAGAACCGTACAGCACGGAAGCGGGCCCGCGCACCACCTCTACTCTATTCACAAAAGCCGATTGGTATGCATCGGCAATAGGATGCCCCATCAAACCGGAATACTGCGGATGACCGTCTATCAAAACCAGCATCTCAGCTGAGTTGGTTCCACCTATGCCGCGTATATTCATTCCACCGGCAGCACCTGTAGAGATACCGTAACCCATCATGCCACGCGATGTATTGAAAAAACCCGGGACTTGCTCATTAATCACAGTGAGCAGACTTGACTCAAATCTGTTTTCTATATTTGCCTTGTCAACTATAGTTACAGCCATAGGAAGCTCGGAAGAGAGTATTGAACCGCGAGAACCGGTTACTACCACCTCATCCAATCCATAATAATGAAGTGAATCAATACGCTCTGCATTGACTGCATTTATATTTGATACCAAAACTGAGATTACAGCAGTCAGAATCATACTCTTTTTATTCATAGCACACATAATTAAATAATTATGCCGCGAAGATATATATCATATCGCAAGAAGACTTTGCTGTAAGGCTCAATAAACTTTGCTGCAAGGCTCAATTTCATTTTTAAGTTGCTAAAGCAATTATTATCTAATATTTTCGATGATTTTTTAAGTATAATCAGAAAATAATAATAAATCTATTAGGCTATATCTCTGTTTATCTGTATCATTGCAAAATCAACTTTAATTTTTGACCTATTTCTTATACAGATATGAGAACTACAAGGATGTTTCTTACCATAGGATTTTTCCTAATAATTAGCCAGATTGCATTCGGTTATGTAATAACGCTTGATAGTATTAGAGTAACACCATCTACGGCAACTGTTCATGATTCAATTTTTATAAGTACCTATTCTCTTCCATTTAGCGGTGATTGTACCTATGAATTACAAACCGACAGTATTATCAATAATACAATATTCATTAGTGGAAAATATGACAGTAATTGTAAGTGCATTACAAATGGTGCAAATGACACTCTATATTTAGGTAAGTTTCCAGCAGGGACATATACTATTGATTACTCATTAATTGATACTCATGGCTACATTCAGACAAGTAAACTATCCATTAATTTTACCATTTCTCAGATAACAGGTTTAGGACGGTCTTATGATGAAGAAAAGAAAATCAAGGTCTATCCAAATCCTTGCGATACATATGTAAAAGTCAGTTTATCGTCAGATTTATCTAATACCAGGCATGTCCAATTATATAACTCAATTGGACAATTGGAGTTTGAAAAATCTTTCCAAAATACAAATTCGGAATTAACCATCGACATGAGCAAATATCAGAATGGTCTATATTTTCTAAGAATTTACTCTAATGGAATTTCTACAATAAAACTAATTAAGAAATAATACCCTAATGGCAAGACTATCAAAATAATTGTGAGATAATAAGGTGTAGCTGAGGAAGTGAGATAATTGGTCTGAGTAAAAAATGAACTTCGAAATGATTTGAGAGTAAAACAAATTTTTACTCAGGCTTCTTTGTGGGGGAATGTCCATACTTCTCCTTGTAGCATTTGGAGAAATGGGAGAGATTCTTGAAGCCCACATCGGTCATCACATCCGATACAGTCATGTCGGTTGTAAGCAATAGTTTATGCGCTGCGTCTAGACGTCTATCGATAAGCCATTTCACAGGCGAAAACTGACTTACCTTCTTAAAATCACGTTTGAAAGTGGCCGGACTTCTACCGGTAAATAGAGACATGTCATCTATTGAAAGATCATTCTTGTAATGGTCGTTCATAAACTCCATAATATCTATTTTCCAGGGCTCTGTAAAATCAAACAGAGACGCGTACAAGCTGGGATCCGTACTCAAAACCGCATTCAAACCTTCATACAGCTTTGAATCAATCCACTCTTCAGGCGGTTCCGAACCGGAATCAATATATGGCTGAATGGAATCAAAAAGGCTCTTAATGTCAGGACGTACGGGAATCTTTACGACTCCTATCTTGCTGCGTTTTGCGGATTGTGGCAATCCATTTGGATTCATGTTACAAAAGACATCAATTAGAAACTTCCTCTTAAATACGATAGTAGTTGAAAGGAAAGGCAATCCGCCTATACATCTTTTAAGTATGGAAACCTTATAGTCACGTCTGACAAAAGCACATTCACCTGCCTTAAATAGAGTCGAGAATCCGTCTTCACTGATAATCATCTCTCCGCCACGAACATAAATCAATACATGTTCACGTTCTTCGAAAAGACACTCTCCCTTTTCCGGGGACAGGCAAGTTGCCATTATATCGGAAAAGCGGATTCCCCAACTGTATTTTTTCATTCAACTCCCTTCATACTTAGAGCCATACGGCCACGATTATAGTCGACGTTTATTACCCGCACCTTTACCTGCTGGTGAATTGAAATAATCGACAAAGGGTCACTGATAAATTTATCTGACATTTCAGATATATGCACCAGCCCGTTCTCCTTTATACCGACATCAACGAAACATCCGAAATTAGTAATATTTGTCACAATACCCGGCAGTACCATTCCAATCCTTAGATCCTCAAACGTCCTTATATTAGGATCAAAACTGAAAGCCTCGATTTTCTTACGCGGATCGCGCCCCGGCTTTTCCAATTCCCTCATAATATCCTGTAAGGTAGGTATACCAACCGAACTTGATACATATTTGTTCAAGTCAATAGACTTTCTGACAGGAGAATCCCCCATAAGATCCGAAATTCGGCAACCCGCATCACAAGCCATCTGGGCAACTACTCCATAACTCTCCGGATGAACACCGGAATTATCCAATACGTTTACTGAATCGGGAATGCGCAGGAAACCTGCCGATTGTTCAAAAGCTTTGGTGCCCATACGCGGTACGTCCATCAAATCAATCCTTCTTTGGAAAGGTCCGTTGGCAGCTCTGTAATTGACAATATTCTGAGCCAATGCTTCACCGAGTCCGGAAACATAAGTCAGCAGTTGTACGCTTGCAGTATTCACGTTGACACCAACCTGATTTACACAGTTCATCACCGTCTGATCCAATGCGCGCTTCAACTCCGCCTGATCCACATCATACTGATACTGGCCTACACCGATAGACTTAGGATCTATCTTAACAAGTTCAGCCAAGGGGTCCATCAAACGACGGCCTATGGAAACCGAACCGCGAACCGTGACATCATAATCGGGGAACTCTTCTCGAGCCAGCTTTGATGCGGAATATATCGAAGCACCATCCTCACTTACGGAAAAAACTAAAACCTCACGGTCAAATCTTATATTTGTCACCAGTGCCTCAGTCTCCCGACCTGCAGTACCGTTACCTATGGAAATAGCCTCAATCTTATATTGTTCAACCAATTTCTGTAACTTACGTACCGCATCACTCACCTCATTCTGTGGAGCATGAGGGTATATCGTTTCATTATGAAGCAAATTTCCTTGAGCATCTAAACAAACCACTTTACATCCGGTTCTAAAACCCGGATCTATTGCCAACACTCGCTTCTGACCCAATGGTGGAGACATCAGAAGCTGTTTCAGGTTCTCGGAAAAAACGCGTATTGCCTCTGCATCAGCTTTAGCCTTTGAGGAAGCAGCAAACTCAGTTTCAATAGAAGGTTCAAGGAGACGTTTAAACGCATCATGTATGGCTACCTTTACTATTGCGGCCGAAGCAGTATCGTTCTTGACAAACTTGCTGTTCAGTTTCTCAATAGCACTGTCTTCATCGGGAATATTAATGGATACTTTGAGTATTCCCTCATTCTCACCTCTACGTAAAGCCAACAATTTGTGAGAAGGGCAACGTGATAATGGAGAACTCCAGTCAAAATAATCACGATACTTATCGCCTTCTTCTTCTTTCCCTTTTAT
>CAZYFO010000107.1:0-4397 GCA_964646955.1 uncultured Bacteroidaceae bacterium
TGTTTGCGATAGATTAGGATGGCAAGTATGAATATTACAATATAGGCAATTGCTTCATACAGTTGTGCCGGGTGACGCGGGAAGTCCTCACCGAGAGCAGCAAAGACAAATCCATGGTCAGTACCGGTTGCCTTACCGATAATTTCAGAGTTCATCAGATTGCCAATTCGTATGCTGGCGGCAGTAAAGGGGGTAGCCACACAAATCATATCGACAACTCTCAAAAGTGAGAGTTTATACTTGCGACAATACATCCAGATGGTTATAAAGATACCTATGGTTCCTCCGTGGCTTGCCAATCCTCTATAACCGACCATCTTTATTCCTTCACCGGTGAACTCGATGGGCAAAAGCATCTCTATAAAATGTTCAAAACTGCTGAAATAGTATTCCGGCTGGTAAAAGATGCAATGACCCAGTCTGGCGCCGACCAAAATACCGATGAAACAATAAATGAATAAAGGCTCAAATTTCTCATTATCAATCTTCTGATCCTTGAAGAATTTTTTTACAAGCAGATATGCCGCAACAAGTCCGATGCACCACATCAGCGAATAGTAACGAATAGGAAGTCCCAAGAAATTGAATAATTCAATATCTGGATTCCAAATGATATAAGAGAAAAATGATGTCATTATTATATTTTTTATACGTTAAATCGGAAGTGCATGATATCGCCGTCTTCAACTACGTAATCTTTGCCTTCGACAGATAGTTTTCCGGCTTCCTTGACCGCGTTTTCTGTACCGTAATCAATATAGTCCTGATATTTGATGACCTCGGCACGTATGAATCCTTTTTCGAAATCGGTGTGAATGACACCGGCACATTGAGGGGCTTTCCATCCCTTATGGAAGGTCCAAGCGCGGACTTCATCCGTACCTGCGGTAAGAAAGGTTTGCAGATTGAGAAGTTTGTAAGCGGTTTTGATAAGCCTGTTGACGCCGGATTCTGTCAGCCCGACTTCTTCGAGGAACATTTGACGGTCCTCATAAGTCTCCAGTTCGGCTATATCGGATTCGGTTTTGGCAGCTACCACGAGCAACTCGGCATTTTCATCCTTGACAGCCTCCTTGACCTGTTCTACGTAATGATTTCCGTTTATAGCACTGCTTTCATCGACATTACATACGTAAAGAACGGGCTTTGAAGTGAGCAGGAAAAGATCATGTGCAATCTTCTCTTCATCTTTGGAATCGAAAGAGACGGTACGAGCGGATTTTCCCTGAAGCAATGCTTCACGGAAACGCAATAGCACATCGCAGACTAATTTTGCCTGTTTGTCGCCTACTGCAGCCTGCTTCTGGGTCTTCTGAAGACGTTGATCTATGGTCTCAAGATCTTTTATCTGAAGCTCCATATCGATAATCTCTTTGTCGCGGACAGGGTTGACACTGCCGTCTACATGTGTTACATTCTCATCGTCAAAACATCTGAGTACATGTATGATGGCATCCGTCTCACGTATATTTGCGAGAAACTTATTGCCTAATCCTTCACCTTTGCTGGCTCCTTTTACCAATCCGGCGATATCTACTATTTCTACAGTGGTGGGTATGATTTTTGCCGGATGTACCAATTCGGCTAATTTGTTTAATCTTTCGTCAGGTACGGTAATAGTACCTACATTGGGTTCAATTGTACAAAAAGGGAAGTTGGCTGCCTGTGCCTTAGCACTTGACAGACAGTTAAAGAGAGTGGATTTTCCTACGTTAGGCAATCCTACTATTCCACATTGCAATGACATAATTTATTCAGCTAATTCAAAATCAACTGCAAACGTACAAAAATAGATTCACTTTTGGGTAGTAAAAAGGCCCTTTTTGGTTTTGAAAGGTAAAATGTATCGGTTCGAAAATAGGTCCCACAAGAATCAGAAATATCAGAGCATGTCGTTCTCAATCAGGTAAATGATTTCTTCGATGGCGGCATCTTCGCCGTCCGGATCATATTCTTTTTTTAGGGAGGCTCCGAAAAGTGCGGCGAATGTTTGATAGAAACGGGCTTTGAAACCACCCATAAAGGCGTTTATAAGATCGAAACTGGTCTGATTGCACTCTCTGTCTATGAGTTTTATCAGGAGTTTTCCTTGTGCCAAGTTCAATTTTTTCATGATTGGGAGATATTGGTCCCATACTCCTTGTTCAACACTTTCAATATGCTGCTGTCTGGATTTCTCATCCGGCAGAGTTTGCAGATAGACATAAGTCTCAACAAGAATGGCTTTGACCTCTTGTGAGATAGGATAGACCTTTTGAACGTTTCTTACCAGCTTATCGTACTTGCGTTGTTTGCGTACATTGGAAAAAGTCTTGCGAGCGTAAATAGTTACCTCATACAATTCAAAGGATGGTATGGTGTCCCCCTTGTATATGGTTGACAAAGCCGTTATGATACGTTTGCTTTTGTCATCCTTTTTGTCATCGGCTTTTACATTAGATGATTGAAAAGCACATAGAAGACAAATTAATATAAGAACAATTTCCTTTTTCATAAAGGCAAATGTACGATTTTTAGGTATTTGTATTACATTTGAGGCCTCTAATTAATACTATACCATGAAAGACAAACTGTTTTGCGCATTCTTTGCGCTTTTACTTTTTTGGCCTAAGGTCTTTTCCATGTCTGATGTTTCCGATGATTGGGAGGAAGCGCTGGACTATTTGATTGACGAAGAAGAGCTCTCTTCTGAGATGTGCGAATCACAGATTGAATTATTTGAGGAGTTGCACTCCGCTCCGATTAATATCAACACGGCAACTGTTGAGGACCTGATCAAAATACCATTTCTTTCCGAATCTCAGATAGAGGATATTCATGCTTATATCTATTTCAATGGAGCCATGCTGTCTCTCGGTGAATTACAGCTGATAGGCAGTCTGGATTATAAGACACGGGAACTGTTGAGGTTTTTTATTTATGCCGGAGAATCTGCTGTAGTAAGAGAGAGAACACGACTGTCGGAAGTGTTTAAATACGGGCGGCAGGAGATTGATGCAAAGACGGATATTCCGTTATATCGAAGAGACGGTTTTCGGTATCATAGTGCAGAGGAATTGGCCAGATATCCCAATAGGTCATATTTGGGTTCGCCCTTGGCTCATAGTGTGAGATACGGGTTCAAATGGCATGACAAGTTGAGGTTCGGATTGTCAGCCGACAGTGATGCCGGAGAGCCTTTTTTTCATAGAAACAGTAAGGGTTATGACTTTTATTCCGCTTACCTGGTACTTAATGATATGGGGCATCTTAATACATTGGCAATAGGTAATATTAAGGCAGGGTTCGGTCAGGGGCTTTTGATAAATAGCGGATTCTCCATGGGAAAGAGCATGTCGTTAGCCTCAATAGATAGGGGATTAAATACCATAAAACCGCATTCATCTACTTCCGAATACGGTTTCTTCAGAGGAATAGGATGTACTTATGATATAGGAAAGAAGAGTTCTGTCTCGGTGTTATTGTCAAATACTCCGATTGATGCTACATTGACATCGGACGGGGAAATCAGTTCGTTCAAAAAAGATGGGTATCACCGTACCGAGTTGGAGTGGTCCAAAAAGCATAATATTCGGGAATCTCTGTTTGTCTTAAACTATTCTTATCATTATGATGGCATTCGAATCGGAGCGACATGGCTAAAAGATCGGCTCGACAAGGATATTTCAAAGAGCAAACTGGCGTATCAGCAATATCGTCCCGTAGGTGACAGGCTGAGTGGGATGAGTGTGGATTACAGCATAGGCAGGCCTAAGGTGCGTTTCTCCGGAGAGTGGGCTGTTTCGAACGGCGATGGTTTCGCCACTATCAATTCATTGTACCTGAAACTGAAGGAGAAGTATGATGTACGGCTATTGTACAGGAATTACAGCCACAAGTTTTTCTCGTTGCATAGTTCTTGTTTTGCAGAAGGTGATGTTACAGGAGAAGAGGGTCTTTACCTTGGTGTGAGTCGCTCTTGGTATGTTATGGATGTAGATGGATATGCGGATTTTTTCAGATTTCCGAAACCGCGATTTGGTGCCGGCGAGGCGTCTGACGGATTTGATTCCGGATGGAAGCTTTCTTATAAGCTAAATGCAAATAATGAATTTGATTTCAGTGTGCGTTATAAATCCAAACAACAGGATTGCAAGAGTACATCCGGTCTGGAGTATAAAAAGATATGTCGGATGAGGCTGAGATGGAGCCATTCCATGGGACTTTTCTATGAGTTCAGGACTCAGGCAGACTATGTAAGGATGGACTTTCCGGGTCAGCCCACGGAATTGGGTTTTGCATTGTCCGAATCGTTTACGTGGAAACCGCAAGATAGATTCTCTTTAAGTTTATCGGCCAATGCGTTTGATACTGACAGTTACAGCTCTGCCATATCGGTTTATGAGAAAGGACTGCGT
>CAZYFO010000108.1:0-4329 GCA_964646955.1 uncultured Bacteroidaceae bacterium
ATAATCCAAGTAAACTTGGCTTCTGTTCTCATTTGCATTATCTTTGTTCATTTATCGATGTTATGCTGTCCGACAATTCGGTGATTCTTGCTCGTAGCTTGTCCGTCGTGGGAGATTCCACTTTTGACTTGAAACGGTCTATCTTTTGTTTCATATCATTAAAACGGTCGTAATCGCCCATCTTGACGTACAGCTCCGCCAGTCGACACAGCGGATAAAGACGATTGGGTACCATATGAAATGCATGTTTATAACATCGCTCAGCCTCTTCATAACGTTCGAGTGAGAGGTTATTGTTACCCATTACTATCCAAAACATTGGGTCACTGCTAATATGGCTGCCTTCCGAAAGGATTTCGTTACTTTTGAGATATTGCCCTTCTTTACTTAGCGACTGACCATAGGCAAATAGGAACCAGTAATCATGCCGCATGGAGTCATACAGCGAATCCGCATCTTCTGTTACATAATAATAATACTCCATGTTGTACCAACGCTCTGTATTCTTCCATGCTTCTGAGGCTTCTTTCAAGCGATTCATCCATGGCAGGCGGCTTATTAGGAATAATAATGATATAATCAGAGCCACCGCCATCACTACACTACCACCCAATATACCCTCACTACGTGGAGTGGCACATGCTGCCAGCAGCACGGCCAGCAACACTTGAAACTGTACTATATGAAGTGGATAAGAGAACATTGCAAACACAGCAAGTGAAAGCAGTCCGTAACACCAAACATCGCCTCTTTTATATGATGCTGTGATAGCTATAATAATCAGGGATATAAATAGCAACATAGCTATCATACCACCTTCCACTCCCAACTGCAGGAATTCGTTGAAGGCATACTGCGGACAGTCGGCCGTCAGTCTCTCGGACTCTCTGAGAACGGTCCAATCCGTGTCATCACCGCTCTGTGTCATGCGCTCACCGAAGTATCTTGCCTGTGCCTCACCGTAAGCTGCTCCAAATCTACCAAGGCTGGCACCACTCAGACCATTGCTGTTAATGGCCATCAGACTGATACGATTCATAAATATACGTCCATCGGCAGAGGGTTTCTTGAGCATATAAGCTCCCGAGCAGGCTATCACCACAGCCACGATAAGCCATATTCGATATTTCTTAAGGAGTGTCTTGCCTACATCGGTAGAAGCCACCAGCAGTAGTGCCACACAACCTACTGCCAGCATAGCTGCACGGCTCATGGTGGATGGCAGCAAGATAAGTGCTATCAAAGATGTGATACCGATGATATATCTGAATACTTTATTGCGCCCTTTTATGGCATACGCTCCAAGTACGCATATACAAACGGCAAGGAAACCACCGTAAGGACCGGGATTATTGAAAGAGCCGGTACAGGCATACATGTAGTGATTAGAACGAAAGTGACCTAATATCTGCATCAAACCGGTATATGATTCTTTCAAGCAAAAAATAGCGACAGCCGCAAGAAGCGCATAGTATGCCACTCTCGGCACAATGGTTAGCACTATACGACACAGCAGATATACCGCCGCCATGGACCACACGCAGAACATATAGACATAAGATGACGCACTCTGATCCATCAGATGAAACACTGTTAGCAGGACTACAAGCCCCACCAACAATGCATCACTTACTACTAACCTTACTTTACGTATCTGCATTAATATACTTCTTAATAACACTCCTAATTATCTAAGTGTCTTTTATAAGCCTCTATCATTTATCTTAGAAGCAATTAAATCTTTTTCCCTTTTTCTTCTGGCAACACACCTCCATTAGTAATAAGTTCGTTAATAGTGCTTTTATATAATTTCATTAGAGATTCACTATGTAATGGACTGCCCACTAAAACGACCTTATTATTTTTGTCAAGTAAAAAGACATGCATCAAATGACTCGTCTTATTTACTTGAGGATTAATCTGCACGAAAGTATTATTATAATCCACAAACAATGGATATTTAAACTTTGTTGTTTCAATTGCAACTTCAAAATTACGCATCATCCTCTTGTTAGGAGAAAAGATAATTACAGGATTAAATCCTTCAACAGAATCATGACTATATTCAAATACTTCATTCCACATATTTATACTATTCATGCTACACGAGGCACACTGGGTAGTATCATACCATATTATCATTGTTGCCGGTTCATGCTGATTTACTTGCAATAAAGTATCTCTGCCTCTAATTTTCGCAGATAGTTCGTCCGGCATTTTTATAGTGCTTTCTGAAAGCATTTTAAGTTCATGAGCCAGTTTCTGGTTACCACATGAAAAACATAACATTATTGCCAATGTAACGATAGCTAGTATAGATCTATTTTTCATTTTACTTAAGTGTGATTTCTATTATTACCGGATTGTCATCATCCTTAAGGTCAGGCAGCACATTCATCAATTGGGATGCATTCACGCCAACATAAATCTTGTTATCGGCCGTTACATAGTCGATTGGCAGGATACCCTTGAAACCATCGAAGGAAAATGGCATTATAGCCATATATTCCCAATAATATTTTTTGTAATCTATTCTAGGGATACCTGAATAGGAAGCAATAAGTTTACCTTCATTTTTTTTCCATATGGAGGTATTATAATTATTGTCGTAATAATAAGAGACAAACAAATATTCCGGCGAATCAATAATATTAGTAAAATAAATTTTATCAGACTTTTTATCTCCACTTCTCAACGCTTCTTCAATTGTCGGCATATATTTATTTCCTCTTTTTACGACATATCTTGCACGAATATCATCTTTTGACTTTATTGTATAAAGAGTGTCATTATACAGATCTTTGAAGACAGCACCGTAATTGGTCTGTTTAAGAATATATATTTCGAAAGGATACGAACTGACACCGGAGATAGGCAAATATGCTATATCACGTTCCGTTGGATAGCATCGTTCGGATATTTTATTTCCGGAAGCATCGATAAAAGACATATATGGATAATCAGTAGTTCCGGTACGTGGATCGTCAGCATTAAATAAACATTTAACTATGGTACCATTACAAAGCAAAATACCTGTAAGATTAAGAAATGATTCTTTCAATCTTACGTCGGACAAATCACCTGTTGTTACATTAAACAACAACATTTTATCGTGACCTCCAATAATAATTTCATTCACAGAATCATTGGAAAGCCAATAATACGGCAATGAAAGTTCTTTTCTACCTCGTCCGATGTTAAATAGATTCGATATATATTTACCGTTAAGATCAAATTCTTTCAAAATAAGAAAATCTCCACGACCGGAAGAAACAATAAATTTACCGGCGACCTTTCTTACCGTAATATCTCCTTTTCCAAGCATGGAATTCTCATTTGTTTCCAAGGGAATGTATCTTACGGACTTAATCAGATTGTCATATGACAGGGTATCAATGGAACATCCTTTAGATAGATTAGCCGAAAAATCAAATACAATTATAGAGTCTTCGTCGTTTATACTTTCGACTACTTTTCCTTTTTTTGCATTCTCCCCTTTACATGAGCAAATCAGGATTGCACAAACTATAGCAATAAATTTATAATATTTATTCATAATATTCATCTTTAATATTTGTTTAACATATTGCGTCGATTGCAAACAATAGTAATCGACGCAATATATGAAAGATTATCTATTAATTGCCGCAGTACCAAGTACTAGCGCAGTTATCACAGCACCAATTATCAGCACCACTTTTATCATTCCCTACCCAATAGCAAAGAGTTTGATAAGAAATGCCACACCTAATATCTCTATAACCATCAATATTATAAAAGTTTACATATCCACACGTCCCTTCATTAGAAGTAGGCCATTTATGTGTAATATCACCAGAGCTTAAAGCTTCTAAATTAGCCCCCATAAGGGATGTCAAATTTATACTATTGTATGACTTTATACCTAAAACTGTTCCCAACGATAAAACTAAAACCGCAGAAACCATAAAGATTATTTTTTTCATCTTTCGATTAGTTTTTTTTTAGAAGAATCAGCCAACTCATTGTTATGACTAGTCCTTCGGTTAATAATTAAAACATATCTCTCCTATGATTCCGAAGAATCACTTTAAGCACAGTTTTTTAATACCTATACTTACAAGATGTCATATCTGATACCTTGGTTTTTTCTTGTGAATTGCAGAAAACAGGCCGGAAAGAATAACCTGCAAATCCAATTTAGTTCTTACCTTCGCAGCAAATTTCTTTTTAGTTCTTATTGGGACAAAAAAGGAAGTCCCCGGGAACAGGGTTGTGCATAATCAGCCCTATGAGAAGGATTGAATATTCCTGTTCCCGGTTTTTTCCTTGAACACTAAAGCGAATCCG
>CAZYFO010000109.1:0-4310 GCA_964646955.1 uncultured Bacteroidaceae bacterium
TCAATCAGCGATGATTCCATTGCCGGTTTACTTTGTGATGATGATCACGTACAGGAAGCGATACGCCTGATTATGAATAAATACGGTGAGAAACTGTATTGGCATATCCGTAGGATAGTAGTCGGGCATGATGATGCTGAAGATGTATTGCAGGAGGCTATGATTAATGTTTTCAAGTATCACAATACATATTCTCGAGATTATCCGCTTTCTTCATGGCTATATAAGATTGCATCAAACGAGAGCCTGAAGATGTTGAAAAGTAGAGTTGGCTTTTTTCAGTCTTTAGATGACCTGGGAGATTCTCTCAAGAATAGTGTAAGGGCTGAAGCTAGTCCGGATGCCGACGAGACTCTGATATTGTTACAGGAAGCTATAGCTCTGTTGCCTACAAAACAAAAGTTGGTTTTCAACTTGCGTTATTATGATGATAAGAGTTATGAGGAGATTCATCAGATTCTTGGAGACAGTGTCAACACTTTGAAGACGAATTATCATTACGCTGCTGAAAAGATTAAGGAATATTTAAAGGAACATTCATATGAAGAATCTTGAAGACATTGGAAAAGAGATGCCGTATTGCATGCCGGAGCATTTCATGGAAGATGTAACGGAAAGAATCATTGCAAGGATTGAGACACCGGTTAGAAAGAAAAACCGCTCAATCTACATCGGTTTTTCTATTGCTGTTGGTGCTGCTGCCATGGCGATGCTTTTGTTGCATCCATTCGGAGCGGGAAGTCTTAGTGTACCGGATTATGAGAGTATTTCTGAGTGCAAGAGCATTGATGAAGTTGTCGAAACCATGTCTGCTGATGACTTGGGTTTATTTACAATGATGAGTAACTATTACGGAGAATAATAAGATGAAGAGATTTCTGCTGCCTATTTTTCTTCTTTTCGGTTTTTCATTTCTTGTCCCTGTTTTTTCTCAAGATTTGGACGAGGAGATGATTAATGCGCAGCTACGTTTCATCAAGGAGAATGCCCGTCTTACAAAGAGAGAGTACCAGCGTTTTGCAAAGATATATCTGGAGTACAATGTTCAATTGTTTGAATTGAATAAGGAACAGATGCAGAAAGCCGGAGCCAATAGAAACTCGGAGAGTAATCCATTTGGAGGTATGATGCCATTCAGCCCCGGTCGTGACATGCCGGAAGCAAATGAGTATATGAAAAAGTGGAATGAGATAAACTCTTCGTATCTAAAAAAGTTAGAGGAGAATTTACCTGATTCCACTCGCGAAAAAATTGGAATTGCCCAGTGGGAACTAGGTCAACGCATTTGGAAACAATGGTCTGAGCAGAATGAGAAAATGATGTCTCAACAGATTGAGGAGATGCGTAAACGTAATGAACAGATATGGAATCAAATGTCTCAACAACGTAATCAATGGTGGCAGAATTACTGGAAACAGTGGCCCGCTCCTGATTCAATTGATGTAAATGGTAAAAAAGTACCTTTTTCAATGCATGACAATCAGTTTGGGCCAGGCTTTGGTCCCCAAGATGATATGCATGTACCTTTCTGGGAAGATGTCGAAAGGCCATTACATCAGTGGACTCCGTTTTGATGAACAAGTAAATTGGAAGATAAATAGGTAATAAAGGTATTTAGTTCTGTAAATTGAAAGGGATAGCAATAGTTATCCCTTTCAATGTTATTGATTCTATGCAATTTTGCTTACATTTGTGCAATTAAATATTAAATAATTGTATATGAAACAAATTGCTACATATTTATCTTTTTGTGCAATTCTTTTATCTGTTACTTCAAATGCTCAGGCATCGGACTTGACTCGCAATATTTATATCAATGAGGTAATGCAGTCTACCTTCGGTGGACAGTATGATATGCTTAATGAGTATCCTGATAGTTGGGTTGAGCTGTATAATCCAAGTGATAATCAGGTTTCGTTGAAGGATTATAGAATAGGAAAGAAAAAAAAGTTCTCGAAGTGCTATAGCCTTCCGGATATTAAAATATCCCCAAAAGGTCATGTCGTAATATTTTGCGACAAGGCTGATACCGTTATTACATTAAATGGTATTGTCAAAGAGATTCACGCTGATTTTAGAATTACTACAGATGAAGTGAGCTCACTCTATCTATATAATACGAATCAAGTTTTGTCTGATACTATAGGTCTCCCAGTAATGCCAGCACCAAATATAGCATTCGGCAGGTTCAGTGACGGGGTTGATAGCTTAGGGTGGGAGTTGAAACCTACTATGGGAATGACTAATGAAGGCGGTTTTGGAAAAAAAATCTTGCCTGAACCCTTGTTCCTTTCGAATAGTGTAATTACTTCGGACGGTCAGGGTACGAATTCACGTCAGATTAGAGCATATAAAGATCGTAGATGGCCTCTAGATTATACTGTAAGATATACCTTAGATGGAACAGAACCTAATGAGTCGAGTCCAAAAATGTCTGAGACTCTATACATGTCAAGTAATACAATATTGAAAGCCGCTGTTTTTGCTGACAGTTGTATTTCTCGTCCGGCTGTGACAAAGATTTTACTTTTCAATGGGCATCCAATGTCTCTTCCTGTGGTATCATTATGTGCTTCTGATGAAGATTTGAATAGTGTTGACCATGGTATCATAAAGAACAATAATTCTAGTGATGAAACTCTACGCTTTAATTGGCGCAGACCGGCTGTTCTGGATTACTTCTCGGAGTCAAGTGAAACATTTAGAGTCGCTGATATATCTCAAAGATGCGAAATTAGAGTTGGAGGTGCCTATACAAGAACGAATAAACTAAAATCCATTATTGTTTATTCTAATAAGAGGTTTGGTACAAAGGATTTCTTTTATGCTAAATTTTGGCCGATTAATAGGCCCGAAGTAACAGAGAGTAAATCTATAGCTCTTAGAAGTTCCGGAAATGACTTTGGTGAATCATATATGCGTGATGGAGCGGCACAACTGATAATTGGAAAAAATGCAGATATTGATTGGCAAGGTTTTCAGCCGGCTATATATTATATTAATGCAAAATATCAGGGTATAATAAACATTCGTGAAAGAGGCAACGAAGATAATATCTGGGCTCATTACGATAAGCTGGAAGACATAACACTAATTGAGAATAACGAGTTGAAAGAGGGTGAGTATTCCCAATTCCAGGATTTTGTAAGTTTCTACAGTGACAATACACATACTTATCAAGAATTCGATTCTGTCATGGATATTGAAGAGTATATGAATCTGATGATAATAAACTCGTTTATGGCAAATACCGATTTCCCCGGAAACAATAATGTTTTATGGCGTCCGATTGCCGATGGCGGAAAATGGCGTTGGATACTTAAAGACGTTGACCGTGCTTTTAATATTTGGGGGATGGGCCCAGCAGATCATGAATATTTGAATTGGGTACTCAGAGTTGACCCCTTTCAAGATGCCGATTGGGCAAATAGTGAAAATGCTACCCGTCTATTTCGTAATCTGATGGCTATTGACGCGTTTAAACAAAAGTTTATTGATCGTTATACTGTGTATTTGGGTGATTTCTTACGCTCAAATGAGATAAATGCAGTTTTAACCTGGTGTCATGATGAAATGGCTCCTGAGTGGGACTATTTTGCTGCTGCCCAGAGTATGAAAACCAAAACAAGTTGGGAATCGACAATCAGTAGTATGAAGACATGGAGTAATTCACGTACCCCTTTTATGCGTTCTTATTTGAGGTCATTTTACTCTCTGGGACAAGAGATGCCGACGACAGTTGGTATCGGTGACTCTGACGCAAGTAATTTTAATATTACCATTAACGATATACCATTGACAAAAGGTGTGTTTGACGGTAGCTTCTATTGTGGCCGTAATTATCAACTGAAAGGTGATTATGATGATACTCAGTATACTATCGTTGCATGGGACGTAACTGTTACCTTAACTACTGGTCAGTCAAGTACTGAAAGAGTTATGAGTGAAGTTTTGGAAATAACTCCGAATCAATCGATGAAAAAAATTTCAATTAAGGCGGTTAAGGGCGTAAATGGAATTGAGTCTTCACAGGCCGATGGGGCAGTTCTTGTAAGAACAATATATACCAATACTCAAGGTATAAGCTCGGATGAACCTTTTGATGGAATAAATATTATTAGATATATAATGGAAGATGGCTCGAGCTATACTGAGAAGAAACTGATAAGAAAGTAACATCAGAGCCTTGACTCTTAATAATGATGGGGTTGCGATTATTTGTCGTAACCCCATTATTATTATTATTATCACCATCAAATAATATATTAATATATATTCTCTACAAAATGATTTTGATTGAGATGCTGAAA
>CAZYFO010000110.1:0-4309 GCA_964646955.1 uncultured Bacteroidaceae bacterium
TTATGATTTCTTAGTGCTTCAAGCCTATGGTTGAGGGCAAAAGGTTTTGCTTTGCGAAATGCAGATTATTTAGCAATGCGAAAAATAGTCGGTTTTATATTTGCTGATTACAACTCATTAATAACAGTATATTTTACTGCAAATAAAAAAATATTTTTATGGAGTTAAATATAAAATGTAAAAAAAACCAAGATAACTAATTATGCGTGGCTCAAATGGCGGTTTTTGTCACGCATGCGGGTGACTAAAAATACTCCGTACTCCAAATGTGGGCTACAAGGTATTCTGAGAGGGGTGAGCGTTCGTGCACGCGTTCAATAGATTTTTATGCGTGGCCCAAAACACGATTTCAGCCACGCATGCGCGGAATAAGAAAATGCCCTGTACTCCAAATGTAGACTAAAGGGCTATATACTTATACAGGTAAACAGCGGGAAAATTATTCAGGGGTGGATTTTGGGGTGGGATTTTTTGTAGTTGTCTAAGCGGATGCTTAGGTTGGGGGGTAGGTATAGACCTAGGTAGCGGCGGCAGGTTTGCTGGTAGCAGTCCAGCTTCTTTATCTCATCAACAGCTTCTATGAGGAGATTTTTTTTGTCTAATTCGGCTATGCGAGAGAGGTAGTAGCTTTCCATTTTGCGGAAAGAGTACATCAATCCCAGGACCCTGATAAAGCCGGGCTCCAATTCCATGTTGAGAGCTTCTTTTACTCCATTGTGATGAATACCGAAAAGTGCCTCCATGTTCCTCTGGGTATCCAGTTTTTTACTTGTTTCTTCTTTACAAACATACTGAGCCAACTGCTGCTCACTTAATTTCAGCTGATTTTTTTCTTGTTCAGTCATAATAATTAATGTACAAAGCCCTCTACAGGGCTTTTATTAAACATAAGCAAAGTAGAATTCTACCTTTGCAGGTAGATATTCTGCTACACCTTTGTTTAGCAGCATATTTTATGACAAATAATATCTAATACATGACTTTCCGCTTTCCCTGCAGAAAGCGGAAAGTCTTTTTTTTATGACATGCAAATTTATATAATACATTCCAATCTATGCCTAAACATTCCGAATACTTTTTCGGGCCGGTCTCACTGCTTGCCGACCCGCGTCTCGAACCATTTTGTAGCCTGAGGGGCATTACCCGTGAGGGGCTCTGTATGAAGGTAATCCGTATTAACCATGTCTTATGGCTTAACCGCAAAATGCGCGTTCCCATCAACCGCCTTTTGTTCGGCCTCAATGAAGGGCGCTACAAACATACTCTGCTTATGGATCTGGTATTGAATACCGGTCTGTTTGACTGTAACGATGAGGGAGTACTGTTTCATCCTGAGCTTATGGAACCAATACCAATTCAATTGCCTGATGCTAAAAAACCGGCTCAAATGCCGACCCTGACATCAGCAGAAAATTCACCCGAAATAGAGGCAAAAACGACGGCCGAAATAACACCCTCTGCTGAACCACTTCCGTACCACTTTCGTACCACTTCTGTACCCAACGAGCGCGCGCGTATTAATAATACTATATCAAAAGAATCAGAATCAGATTCAGAGATATATGATGTTGTTGACGCGTGGGTGCGCGACCCAAACGAACCGGGCCTTCCATCGGCCGACGAACTCAAGTCCTGGCTGGTCACTCTGTCTCGCGGAAGCCGGACCCATCTTTGCGAACTTTGCGCCATGCGAAGCGGCATTCGCGACCTTCGCGACTATTGGGTAGAGAGCATCGTCGAATTTGCCAAACACCTGACCACCGCAGGCAACCTGAAGGGTGTCAGCAGCCTGTCCGAACTTCAGCGCTATCTATTGCACTCGTTCTCGGTCAAGGGCGTCACCCGCAGCCGGTTCTTTCCGGGACAGATTATCGTGGACAAACTCAAGGAATACAAACAACAAAGGGCTATTGAACTGCAGAAACAGTATCCGTTTGAAATCATCGATGAGCGTATGCAGCGTTTTGTTGACGGGTTTCATATCCCCGACAGTGCCCCACCGCGTCCTAACGATTCTGCATCCTGGAATCCCGAGACCGGATCCTGGGAGACCGACCCGGAGAGCAGCTCAGAGAACAGCACGGAGAGCAGTACGGAGAGCAGCCCCGGGAGTACGGATTATTGTCCCGATGTGGTATCCCAATACCTCTCCCTACATTCCGGAAACTAACGCTCCGGAAACTAACATTCCAACAACTAATATTCTAACATCTAATGCCTTATGTACTACTCGTTTAGAACCGTCCCCGGTATGGGCGGAATAACTGAAACCGCGCGAAACAAAGAGTATATTCGTTGTCCGTTCTGCAGCGAGAACCGCAAGGGAGCACACAAGATGTCCCGATGCATGGAACTCATTCATTCGGACGGGTTTTATCTCTGCCACAACTGCGGGGTGCACGACTACACACCCGAAGCAAAACGCGATTATGCCGCCCTTCAACAGACTCTTAACCCTAATCGAAACAGTGGCAATGGATATTCCAAGTCAGGAAATCATTACTCACGGCCCTATTCACCACCAAAAGCGAACCCTGCATTCAACCCCGCTGCAAATCAGCCTGTAGCCCCTGCAGCAAACGCCTCTTCCACCCCAGCAGAACCTCCAGCATCCGCAGTAACCCCTGCAGTAAAGCCGCCTGTAAAGCCGGAACCATTGACCTGGGAGCCCGAAATAGGCGAAGTGGCAAAGAGCTATCTGCACAAACGCAAACTCAAGAGCGCCACTCTGAAACATTTCCGTGTAGGTGAGACCCGACGGATGTTCGAAAAACAGCTGGAGCCCTGCATCGGCATCCCAAACTATATCGAAGGCGAACTTGTCAATATCAAGTACCGCCGCATCTGCGACACACAGGGCGACAGATTTCGCATGTCTGTAGGCGGCCGCCTGGCACCGTTCCATCTATCATCGTGCATAGAGGCCGAGACTGTGATATTCACCGAGGGCGAGATAGACGCCATGAGTATCTGGCAGTCCATAAACCCAACCGGCAAAGTAAAAATCGGAATCGTCAGCTGCCCAAACGGAGGATCCTCCGGTACAGAGTGGCTAAATCCGTATATCAAGAAATATTTTGCAGACAAAAAACTCATCTTCCTAGCCGGCGACAATGACGAGACAGGCTTCAGTTTCCTGGCTCAGATAGCAGAGCGTTTCGGTGCGTGGCGTTGCAGACTGGTACATTGGCCTGACGGCTGCAAGGATGCCAATGACACCTTGGTGCATTTCGGAGAGGACGCTGTCCGTGAGTGTCTGACGGCCGCCAAAGGCTGCAGCCCGATTGGTACCGTCCATGTCAGCGACATCAACGCACAGATCATGGAGCTCTATTCCCGACGTGAACCTGACCGCGGCCTGCAGCTGCATTGGGGCAAGACCTTCGATGAACACTGCCGCATCAACATGGGCTCAGTAGCCATCCTGATCGGCAAGGAGGGCGAGGGCAAATCGGCTTGGGTCGATGAGTTCTGCCTGCGTCTGGCACTCATTCATGACATGAAAATCTGCATGTGGACCCCGGAGGCCAAATACATGGCCAAACATATCCATCGCCTGCTGCGTCTGCTCTACGGCCGTCGTAAGACCAACCAGACCTCGTGGACCAGCCATCCCGACCAATTCAGGCAGGGCATGGAGTTTATATCGAAACACTACACTTATATCGATTTCCCCTATCCGGACAGCTATGAAAGCATGACACCGGAAGAAAAAATACGTTACCAGCCCACCGTCGACAACCTCAGGGAGAAGGCCAAATATTTCGCATTGGCAGACGGCTGTCGGGTCTTTGTGTTCGACCCCGTGCTACTCATCAGGAAATCCGATCCCTATCGCCCCGCCATCGACCACTTCTCAGACATCATCGACATGGCCAAATTCATAGCCCATCAGTACAATGCCTTCGTGTTCTTAGTCCATCACCCGCACCGCAACTACGCCACCAACCTGCAGAAGAGCGACCGTCCCGTCACCACCGAAGACATCTACGGCTCGTCGCAGTTTGCCTACCTGCTGGACTACACATTCGCCATAAACCGTTTCGATGCCACCACCGAACGTCCCAAACCATACGTCTCACAGCAGATCGGTAAGGTCAAGGAAGACGATTTCGGAACTCGCGGCTACGCATTCTTCAGTTACCAGATAAACGGCGGCCGATTCATACCCGTCGATGTGGAAGAGGTCAAGGACCTGTCCGGCACCATTCGCCAGCAGCCCATCGGGAAACCGTACAACCCCTACCCCTGGCTCGACAGCCACGGCCTGCCTGACCTAAAAGCCCTTGAGACCGCTCTGAATGCCGAC
>CAZYFO010000111.1:0-4250 GCA_964646955.1 uncultured Bacteroidaceae bacterium
GATATCAAATCCTTAATCTCTTTCCGCTGATAGAAAGAGAGAGAACCGTATATCTTATAAGGAAGACCGCGTTTTCTAAGTGCCTCTTCAATTGAACGTGACTGTGCATTTGTTCTATAAAGTACTGCAACGCCATTCCAATCTACATCCTTAAATGTATGTAGATCAATCAACTTATTAGCAACAATCTCACTCTCTTCAATATCTGAATGAGCTTTAAACACACTTATCATTTCACCATCTTCGTTTTCAGAATAGACATTCTTTTGTATCTGCAATCTATTCTTTCCAATCAAACTGTTGGCTGCGGCAACAATTACCTGCGAAGAGCGATAGTTGCGTTCGAGTTTAAATACCTTCGCGTCTGAATACAGCTTAGTAAACTTGAGCATATTGTCAATGTTTGCTCCGCGGAAAGAGTATATACTCTGAGCATCATCTCCAACAACACATACCTTGGAGCCGAAACGAGTTAGTTGCCACACGATACAATGTTGAGCATAGTTAGTATCCTGATATTCATCAACCAATATATGCCTGAATTGTTTTCCGTATTTTTCCTGTATTTCAGGGTGCTGCTGAAATAGTATAAAAGTATTAAATAATAAGTCGTCAAAGTCCATTGCATCTGCTTGATGACATCTATTGCAGTATCTCTGATATATCTGTCCTGCCATTGGAATCCGTTTATACTGATCATCTTTATAGATTTCAGCATTCTGAAGATAAGCAGATGGAGTTACCAATCTGTTTTTTGCATTAGAAATCCTATTTTGAACCACATTAGGTTTATACACTTTCTCATCAAGCTGCATCTCACGGATAATCGATTTGATTAGATTCTGTGAATCGGATTGGTCATATATGGTAAAATTATGAGTGAAACCCAATAACTCGGCCTCATTACGTAGTATTCTGCTGAAAATGCTGTGAAATGTTCCCATCCAAAGGCTGTTTGCCTTATGCCCTCCAACCTGAGATGCTATACGCTGTTTCATCTCCCCTGCAGCCTTATTGGTAAAAGTAAGAGCCAAAATAGCCCATGGCTCAATACCCATCTCCAACAGATGTGCTATTCTATATGTTAGTACACGTGTTTTTCCGGAACCTGCACCTGCAATCACCATGCAGTCACCATCGGTATAAAGAACTGCTTCAGACTGACTTTTATTTAATTCGCTTGAATAATCTATCGCCATTAATATTTCATTTGGAATGCGAATTTACTAAAATCAAAGATTATAACTATCTTCGTGCCATAAAAAGAGAACAATGAATTATCAACAGATATTTCCGGTTACCGATCCTATTTGGGAATGTTTCATAGTCATCTCGCTTATATTATTCATTCCGATTATTACCCAAAAAATCAAGTTTCCACAGATAGCGGCACTAATTCTGACAGGAGTCTTAATAGGTAAAAGCGGACTGAATATAATCTCAATGGATAGCATGCTGTTCTTCTGCAGCAAGATAGGATTGCTATTCATCATGTTCTTTGCAGGTCTTGAGATAGATATTGAAGAGATGAAAAAAACTGGAACATGGGGTGTTACATTCGGAATAGTTACCTTTCTATTACCATTTCTATTATGCTTATTTGTAGGGCTATATATACTTAATCTCGATTTGCCGGCATCAATGCTTATGGGATGCGTATTAGGTTCACAGACACTAATATCCTATCCCATTATAAGCAGATACGGACTATCGAAAAACCGAAGTGTCACAATATCCGTAACAGGAGCTTTGATAGCTATACTTTTGGCTCTGATTGGTAATGCATTTATACGTTCGGCCTACGCTCCCGGTAGCAATTCAGATTTCAACCTATGGTTGTTTTTAATAAAGTTCGTTGCATACGTGGTAGTAATAATCATCCTTTTCCCAAGACTTACCAGATGGTTCTTTAAAAAAAATGTCATTAGCCATGTACAATTTCTGTTTGTATTCATGCTATTGGCTTTAAGTTCCGGAATAGCCTCTTTTATTGGTCTAGAAGGTATTCTCGGTGCTTTCTTGGCTGGACTTGTATTAGGAAGATATATTCCTCATGCTTCTCCGCTAATGAATAGAATTGATTTTATAGGTAATACTCTTTTTATCCCCATTTTTCTGCTGACTACCGGAATGATAATAGATATTAGGGACTTGATATCAGATCCTGATATCATTATATATTTTGGATTATTTTTTGTGATGGGTACTATTGGGAAATGGATAGCTGCATGGTTTATTCAAAAGTCAAACAGATATGATAAAAACAGTAGGCTGTTACTTTTTGGGCTAAGTGTCTCACATGCTGCAGGTGCATTAGCCATAACTATGGGAGCATTCTCTTTAGGACTCATAGACAATACACTACTCAGTGCTACCATATTGATTGTACTTTTCTCATGTATCACAAGTAATATAGTAACGGAGTACGGAGCATCACGGTTATATCAGAGAGAACTTGAAGATAAGCCAAAAGATGTTCTTAAAGAAAAGATTTTAGTTATGCTGAGCAATCCGGAAACAACTCATACACTAATGGAAACCATGATTGCATTAAGACAACAAAAAAATAGTTTTGAGACTGTTGGACTTCACATTACAATCAATGGTGAACATGCAGTAAAATATATGCAAGCAGGAAAGAAAGACCTTGAAATAGCAGCAAAAATAGCTGCAACTGCAGATATTCCTTTCATTACTCAGAATAGAATCGGGAACAATATAATTGATAGTATAATACACTCTTCTGAAGAGTTTGAAATATCTTATATATTACTGGGACTGACAGCGAAGGAAAACATCACCAGAAAATATTATTACGATTTCATTCTGCAGTTGATCTCCCAAACCGGACTCCAGATTGTATTCTCCAGACTCTCTATCCCTCTAAACACAATCCGTAGAATCATTGTACTTGTAACAGGTCAACCAATCTTAGATAAAGGTCTGAAGAACTGCATAGAATCAGTCAATAGACTAAGTATAGCTATCGGATGTTCAACAGGATATTACTGTGAAGAGCATACAATAAATGCAATTAAGAGTATGGGAGTATTGTCAAATAATCATAGGACAAGTTTCAGCTCACTCGGTGAAGTAGCGGATATGGATTGGACTATTCAAAATATTCATGCAGACCATATGTTAATCTTGATAGGTTCAAGAGATGATACAATGGATGACGGAAGCTCATTTGGACATATATATGACCGTATACATACCATTAAATCAGACTGTAGCATAATGCTTATGTTCCCAATGAGTGAAGAGTCTACAATATCCGATAATAAAAATCAGGTCACGAACCGTACGGACCGTGACCTGCTTAAAGTATTAAGGATGTAACTTATTTATTATTTGAAGATAAGTTGTGCAAAATTGAACAATCCGTACTTCCATACTACGAAATTGTGACCCTCCTCAGGATACTGAATAAGAGTGCATGGAACACCATTCTTATCACAGAAAGCCTTGAGACGTGAACTGTTGAACATCAGACCGTCAGCACCTCCGCAAACCATCCAAAGAAGCTTGTTTGAAGACTTAACCTTTTCAACATCAGGGATTAGCTGTTCTGGAGTCTTTGTATTCGGAGCTGAAGAGAAGCCGCCTACATAAGCGAACTTATCTAGATTTCCAAGTCCGAAATTCAATGACTGACCGCCTCCCATTGAAAGACCAGCAATAGCGCGGTGAGCCTGGTCCTTATAAACAGGATAGTTTGCCTCAATGTAAGGAATCAAGTCAACCAAAAGATCTTTCTCAAAATTAGCAAAAGCCTGAGTAGCCTCTCCTCCATAGATATTACCTTCAGGAGCATCATTCTTCATAGCACGACCGTTAGGCATAACGATAATCATATCGGCAGCCTTCTTATCAGCATAAAGATTATCCAAAATAATATTAGGAACACCCTGCATCCACTCTTTCTCGTCACCACCTATTCCGTGCAACAGATATAGAACAGGATATGTCTTGCTCTTATCAAACTTAGGTGGCAGATAAACTGTTATCTTACGATTTGTACCAACTGTAGTTGATGGATACTCTTTAGACTCAATGGTACCCTTTTCTATACCCTGACGCTCTGTGTCAAATCCTGCAGGTGCTGCAACATAATCATTGAACTTTACGTCAATCTGCTGCTGACCACCGAACATACCACCTCCCATTCCCATTGGCGGCTGTGCATTAGCTCCAACTGCCATCATGGCAACAAGTGCCATTACTGTAATTCTCTTCATCATTAAAAA
>CAZYFO010000112.1:0-4210 GCA_964646955.1 uncultured Bacteroidaceae bacterium
CTGTCAGCAACAGTCCGTCAGCCCAATCATGGAGTATCCATAGGCATGAATCTATCGCACCCGGAGCAGAAACAGGAACACGGTCAATATTGTAGACAGTTTCATCAATAGATGTGTAGGCATTCAAGTCACCGCCGAACTGCACACCAATCTTCTCTAAATACTTTATCAATCCATTACCAGGAAACCTCTGTGTTCCGTTGAAACACATATGTTCCAGGAAATGCGCCAATCCTCTCTGATTATCCTCTTCAAGAATTGAACCCACCTTTTGGGCAATATAGAAAAAGGCCTGTCCTTCCGGTTTCTCATTGTGCCTTATATAATAGGTCAATCCGTTATCCAGAACTCCTATTCTAACATTCGGGTCAATAGGAATCTGAGGCATTGCCTGCTGCTCCTGAGCAGATAAGCCGACTATAGTCAGCATGCCTGTCAGAAAGACAAGCAAAATTGTTTTTAATCTAAAAATTCTCATTCTAATTTAATTGTTTAAAAGTTGTTTTTCAATTATATATCTCTACAAAAATCCGGAATTCCGCTTCTCTTATTTATATCTATCAAGTCCATCCATTAAGAATTTCCTGAAATGATTAACGTCAGTGTCGAAAGTATAAGAACCGTTCAAAGGATTCCCTTCAGCATCCAACAACAAATAGAAAGGCTGGGCGTTTGAACCGAACTTATGCCTTTGAAGTAAGCTCCATTTATCACCGACGGTCCTTAGTTTTATAATCTGACCGTTTTCATTGATAGTGATATGACGTGGCAACGGAGTCTTGTCATCTACAAACAGAGATATCAATACATAGTCATTATCAATGATCTGCCTGATGTCGGTATCTGTCCACACTGCAGCCTCCATCTTACGGCAGTTCACACATCCGTATCCGGTAAAATCCAACAACACCGGTTTCCCCTCTGAAGCCGCAAAACGCATACCCTCCTCATAATCCAAAAACTGGGCCTCCACCTGATGATGAGTAAGGTTCCATATCTGAGTACTCATGGGTGGAGTAAATGCACTGATAGCCTTCAACGGTGCCCCCCATAAACCGGGAATCAACCATACTGCAAAGCCCAAAGAGAGGACAGCTCCCAATATACTCCATTTACCGGGTCTTACCTTATCGGACTTACGTGAGAAACGGACAATACCCAGAAGATAAAGACCCAAGGTAACAGCCATCAGCAACCATAACAGAACGAACAAATCACGCGGCAGTATACCCCAACCATAAGCCATATCGGCAACAGACAAGAATTTCAATGAAAAAGCCAACTCAATAAAACCAAGCGTAACCTTAACTTTATCCATCCATGAGCCCGATTTGGGAACATTCTTCAACCATCCCGGAAACATGGCAAACAGAGTAAAAGGCAATGCCAACGCAATTGAGAAACCCAACATTCCGATCATAGGCCTCATAATGCCACCGTTTGAAACGGCATCGACTAAAAGAAATCCAATAATAGGTCCGGTACATGAGAAAGAGACCAAAGTTAGGGTAACAGCCATCAGAAATATTGACGCAAACCCTTTTCCCGAACGTGATTTATTACTTGCACCTGTACTCCAAGAAGATGGAAGTGTCAACTCAAAAGCACCGAAGAACGATACTGCAAAAAATACTAATATGGCAAAGAAAATCAGGTTTGGAACAGCATTGGTTGCCAATGCATTCAATGCACTAGCCCCGAATATCAGAGTCACCAACAACCCCAAACCCACATAAACCACAATAATCGATAAACCGTATAATATAGCATCTCGGATGCTCTCGCGTTTATTACCTGAACGCTTGATAAACATACTGACAGTCATCGGAATAACAGGCCAGACACATGGTGTAAGAAGAGCCAGCAAGCCTCCTAAAAAACCGGCCAGGAGAATACCCAAAATACTTTTGGTCTGCACGGACGCTCCACTATCCATTACCAATAGACTATCAGTGACGGGTTTCCATAGAGCCTCATCATAACCGTCAATAACCGACAGGTCGGAACCCGTATCGGCATTACCTGCCTCAACAATATCCCCAGAAGCAGCGGGACCGTAATATCCGAATTCAACCCTTTGAGGTGGCAGACAACTCTTATTGTCACATGCTCCGAAAGTAAAAACCCCTTTCAATACATAATCATCGGAAACTATGCTGATATTCTGATAGAAACGGACTTTCTTCTCAAAGAAACGTACCTCCATTTCAAAAAGCGGATCCATCATATCATGTTCCTCTCCTTGAAAAAGTAATTCTCCATCATCAACGGCACCGGAGATAGAATCGAACTGCACGGACGCAGATATCGGTCCGTCTGAAGGTAATCCTGTAGAATACACATGCCAACCTTCAGCCATAGAGAGATCAAAATATAGTCTTACACTATCATTGGCAAAATTCTCAATGCCGGCTTCAGCCTTAACGGGTTTATCTGCCTGACTTCCTAAAGGTGAAGACAATAACAGAGTAAGAAATGAAATAAGAAAAATCATATCGCGCTACATATTTTCTTACAAATGTACTAAGAATATGTTCTTATAAAACATCTTGAATAGACAAAAAACACTTGCATTAAATATAGCTGGCTATATGCGTTTTACTGATTAAGTAATCAACTATTTCTTCGTTGACTATAAAGGACTCGAAAATCTTCAATCATATTTATTGGCATAGAAGAAATAAAGATAAGACTTAAGCACTCAATAATTCATGAATAGACAATATATAATTGGGTCTGTGACAAGCAGTAATAATACAGATTAATATTATAATAATATCTCAATGAGTTTTTTCATTTTTCTACATGTAAAAATAATAAAGTAGCATTTTCATTTTTAGCTGCATTTCTATATACATCTAATTGTTTCTTATTCATTTCAGCATCATAATATTTTAATTCAAGTTCAGCTCTATCTGAATCAATAAATCCAATTAATGTATTGCAATCCACTCCTAGAATCTTGTTTGGAACTATTATATCAGGGCTATACGATGAATTTGGATAATAAAACCATTGACTACTCTTTTTTTTGTACAAATAAATAGAAAAATCAAAAAGAGAAAGAATCAAATAGTCTTGAGTATCATAATATGTCAACAATCCTTTTGCTAATAATTCTTCATCATTCATTTTAATCATCTTCAATTCCATATCACTATATGATGGCAAAAAGCTTAATGAATATACGATCGAAGTTTTAGAATCCGTGATAGCATACAAAAGATTGTCAAGAGAACGAATTTTATACATTGTCTCGTTAGACAGTGCCGAAAAATGGTTCAGTTTGTTAATATTAAAACCTTCCGTATTGATATCTCTTTTTTCAAACAAAGGTTTTATACTCCCATCAGTATGAATCGTAAAATAATCGTCAGATGCTTTTGGAGTTAATAAACATTGCAAAATAAGATCCCCATTCTTTAGGACAAAAATATCTTGTCCTCCTCCTTTATAATCATCTTGAATATTTTGACTCTTAATAAATCTCCCATCATATCCATACCTTAATAGCTTTTTTCTCCACATATCAAAGATTACTATTTCTTTTCTATACTTATCAACAGTCCATGCCCTACATCCCTGATATTCATTAGAAGCACGGCCTAATCTACCAATTCTACAAATAAACTTACCTCTTTTATTAAATGCATAAATTGACTGTTCAGAATCGTCACTGCTAGGATTTGGAATATGAGAAACAAATATTAAACTATCATCACAACATACCTTTTTAATCACCCCCGTAAGGCAGTCTATTGATGAATCATCCAAATATACCGCATCCCAACTATTAACAACATCTGCTAAATAGAAACTATCAATAACTTCACAATCCTCTTTTTGTACTTCACAAATATTATTTCTTGTTTCACATGACCATAAAAGAAGATTTATTACAATAAATATTAATGAATTAATTCTCATAATATAAAGAAAATACTAAATAATTGGTTATATACAAAGGAAATCATATTCTCTATATTAACCAAGGAAACTACATAAGATTTTGATACATTAAAGAAAACTACAATTAAACAAAAGTCCACAGAAATCAATATCTTCGCATAATGAATTCAAACTTCATCAAAATGAAAAGTATTAGAATCTTAAGTGTATTATTATCAGTATTATTTATGGCATCAGCCTGCTCAACAAATCAAAAGAAAGACGCCGTTATCGGTCGTAACGAAATAACTGTAACAGACGG
>CAZYFO010000113.1:0-3132 GCA_964646955.1 uncultured Bacteroidaceae bacterium
ATCACCTATGCTTTGGGAAACTGTAGTGGGTACACGTGCCATTTGTGATTATCAAGCGGAAGATTTAATTCAATTATCATGAGAAAAATTTGTTTTGTGACAGGAACTCGTGCCGAATATGGTCTTCTTTCAAGGTTGATGAGGATGGTAAAGGATTGTTCGGACACTCAACTACAGATTATTGCTACGAATATGCATCTGATGTCTGAATATGGTAATACCTACCAAGAAATAGAGAATGATGGTTTCAAAATAGACCGAAAAGTCTATATGAATAAACCATCGGATGACACCTTGGGTATCGTCTCTTCCATGAGTGTTGAAATGGAAGGGATGAGCAAAGCTTATTCGGAGCTAAAACCTGATGTTATTGTACTTTTAGGTGATCGTTATGAAATACTGGTGGCAGCTCAAGTCGCATTAATCCATCAAATTCCAATTGCACATATTCATGGTGGAGAGGTTACTGAAGGCGCATTTGACGATGCAATTCGTCATGCTATAACCAAGATGAGCAGCCTTCATTTTACTTCTACGGAGTGTTATCGCAAACGCGTGATTCAGATGGGTGAACAGCCCGATCGTGTTTTCAATGTCGGTTCCTTAGGTGTGGAGAATTGTAAATATATAGAGCTTGTGTCAAAGGAGGAGTTAGAAAAGAGTATAAGCTTCAAACTGGATAAGGATACGATACTTGCCACATATCATCCTGTAACGTTGGGAGGTAACGCCGAGCATGATATTGACGCTTTCTGTGATGCTCTGGCTTCTTTTGAAGGTTTAAGGGTAATTTTTACTATGCCTAATTCTGATACAGGAAGTAATGCTATTATTGACCGTATTAACAAGCATGTAGCTTCTCATCCTGAAACATCAACGTCTTTTATATCATTGGGAATGAAACGCTATCTGTCGGTATTGCAGTTTGTGGCAGCCGTAGTTGGCAACTCTTCAAGTGGAATTATTGAGGCACCTACCTTTGGGATACCTACATTGAATGTTGGAGACCGTCAAAAAGGACGAGTCGCCGGGGATTCAGTAGTTAACTGCTCTGTCGACAAAGTCTCGATAATGAATGGATTGACTACTGTGCTTTCAACACAGATGCAGGAGAAAGCTCGGAGTACACACAATCTTTATGAGAAACCCGGTACTGCAGATGCTATTTTTAAGGTGATAAGCAGTTATCCATTAGAGGGATCTATCCAGAAACCATTTTACGACTTGAGTTCATGAAAATATTATACGTTATTCCGGCAAGAGGAGGTAGCAAAGGTATTCCAAGAAAGAATATTAAACTTCTGAATGGGAAACCATTAATAAGCTATGCTATAGATACAGCCCGATCATTAGCGACAGATGAGAATATTTGTGTTTCTACTGACGATGATGAAATCATTCAAGTTGTTGAAGAATATGGTTTAAAGGTGCCATTCAAACGTCCTGACTATTTGGCAACGGATAAAGCAGGAACCTATGAAGTGCTTCTTCATGCATTGGATTTTTACGAAAAGCAGGGGCAACATTATGACGTCATTGTCTTGTTGCAACCTACCTCACCTTTTCGTTCCGCGAAGCATGTGGAAGAAGCAGTAAAGTTGTATTCATCAGAAGTGGATATGGTGGTCAGCGTTAAAGAAGCAACGGCAAATCCATATTACAACTGTTTTGAGGAAAATCAAGAAGGGGTACTTCAGATCTCAAAGGGTGATGGACACTATACAAGACGTCAGGATGCTCCCAAGGTATATGAGTACAATGGGGCGGTATATGTGATTAATACCAATTCGTTAAAGCAACGTACATTGTCGCAATTTAATAAAAGAGTCAAATATGTAATGGATGATTTCCATTCTTTGGATTTGGACAATATGAACGATTGGGTGTTTGCAGAATGTTTGATGAATAATACAAAGATTAAGTGATGGAAGACTTCTCAAAATATTTAGTCAATCAAAATAAAACTGTATTTGATGCGCTTTGCCAATTAAATACTCTATCAAATGATGTTTTGGTTTTATTTGTAATGGATGACGATCTACGTATGGTGGGAACACTCACTGATGGAGATATTCGCAGAGCTCTGGTCAAAGGTTCCCAATTAAAGGATTGTATTGGACAAATTATGCATACCAATTTTGCATATGTTTCTTTAGATGAACCGTCTATTACTGCAAAGGTTAGAGAGCTTCAGAATAGAAAGATAACTTTGGTGCCTTTAATAGATAGAGAAAACAAGATTCAATCAATATATAATCTTCAAAAGTTAAAGTCCATTTTACCTATTGATGCGGTTCTAATGGCCGGAGGGAAGGGAGAACGTTTACGCCCTCTTACTGATAAAATGCCAAAACCGCTATTGCCAGTCGGCGATAAGGCTATTATTGATCATAATATTGACAGATTGATATCGTACGGAATAAAAAATATTTCAGTAACAGTCAATTATCTCAAGGAGCAGATTGAGGAACATTATTCTAAACCAAGGAATGGAATTTTAATAAATTGTTGCAGAGAGCCCCATTTTTTAGGGACAATGGGTGCCGCAAAGCTAGTAAAAGGTCTGCAACATGACATAGTTCTAATAATGAACTCAGACTTGTTTACAGATATCAATTATGAAGATTTCTATCTTCATTTTATTGAGTCGGATGCCGATATGTCTGTTGCGGCAATCCCATATTCAATATCAATACCATATGGTATTTGTGACTTGGACGGTCATGACGTAAAAGGAGTGGTTGAGAAACCTACTTATAATTATTATGCCAATGCCGGGGTTTATCTGTTGAAGGGGAATTTGTTGGAATTGATACCTGATGAGACTTTCTTTAATGCGACTGATATGATAGATCTCCTTGTGAAAATGAATAAAAAAGTTATTCGCTTTCCTCTTAACGGTACTTGGATTGATATTGGTACACCACAGGAATATCAAAAGGCCAATGATTTGATTAAGCATAAGTCTTTTTGAGATTGAATCGTTATTGGTTTATTTATGAAAAAGAGGAGAAGTATTTCTTTTATATTCACGGAGATGCAGTTGATTAATTGCATTGAAGCAATAAAGTATTTTAATTGTGACGATAATTGGTTGGTAATTACGCTTTTTTCCAGCGCCAGAGTTAAGAG
>CAZYFO010000113.1:3142-4193 GCA_964646955.1 uncultured Bacteroidaceae bacterium
AGAGATAATTTCAGTCATGTTTTTAATATGAGAATTATTGATTCAACCACTCAGATGGCTGATTGGTTTAATGTTCTTGTCTCCAGATTGGTAATTGAGTATTTTGTCTTATTCCGTAAATTCTCATGTGTAATTGTAGGGCATTATTTAAATTGGCCTGAGCGTTTTATACTGTATAAGGTACCTTTGAAAAACCCAGACTGCCGTTGCGTACTGGTTGATGATGGTGCCGGCACGATAAGATTTGCTCAAGCTCGACAAAATGAACAACTTAAAGGAAGAATGATAAGTTTGTCATCGAAAAAACTTAGGTTTCTTTTCTCGATTGACATGAAACGGATTTATCCGAAGAAACTAACCTATTTTACTAACTATCCAGTGGCCGAATATCTTCTTTCTGAAGACGATATGGTTAAAAACGATTATTCCAATATACTGAATCTATTGGCTTCTGATGTTAGAAACTATTATTCAAGAATGGAAGAAACACTTGTTATTTTGGGTCAGCCCCTTTCATTTGTTGACGTACTAACCGATGAAAAGTATCTGTTTTATCTTCATGAGGCAATCAGGATTATTGAAGAAAGAAGACACATTAATCAAGTTTTATATTTTCCTCATCCAGATGAACAAAATATTGGTCTTGTGACATCTTGTTTCCCTAATTTTAAAATTGTCAAGTCCGATATTCCTTTTGAGATGGTTGCTATGTCATTGCCCTCCACTTGTTCTATTTTAGGGTTCTATACTTCAGCGTTATGGAACTGCAATTTGTTACCAATACAACCAAAAATCTATAGTATTCTTATTCGAGAATCTGATTATTATTGCAACGAAAGTAAGAAAAAGGCGATTATGTCTGTATATGACGATTTTATTAATTCATTTATTGAAGCAATTCGTGTATAATAATCGGTTGGGAAAAATGGGAATGAAAAATGCATATTTACGAAATATTTTATGTAATAATGCATTTTATTTCGAATAAGTGAGTAATTTTGCATCCGAAACGAGAATAAATATACAAGGATGAAGAATAAGAACAATCGTT
>CAZYFO010000114.1:0-4168 GCA_964646955.1 uncultured Bacteroidaceae bacterium
TCATAGTCATAGCCATCTGTTATATTTACGGCATCGCCCAGATGATGGTACTGGTGCATGTTGCCTTGGACTATTCCTTGAGCTATAAAACCGATATTCTCCACTTGAGCACAGAGGTTTAGCGCTCCGTGTTCTACCTGTTGGATTATATCGGGAATTCCATCGGGGCGATGTATATCAACGAACTGGGTCTGCTGGTCTATATATGTCTCATCGCGCTCAGGACGGAAACGCTCCCATACGTCTGAAAGACTAGAAGTGAGTCCGATAACGGTACCGGCTTGTATGTCAAAATCACCTGCGTCATACCATGCTCCAACTGTCAAACCGGGAATATGCTCATAATCCTTGTACTTGGTATAATTCTGGTTTCCCATCCTATAACCGTCATGCATCTCGTAGTTGAGAGGTGCCTGAATGGCATCGTCCATGTGAGAACGACCATGCCATACGCGATAGGCTTCATTGACCTCCATATGGTCCATCTGAACCGGTAGCCACACATCCATGGTAGTGTGCCATTTTCCTTCATATACATTTTTGTTGATTGGGAACGGATTGGTCTTTACATCATTATACTGTATATAGTATGTTCCGGGAGTAGTGACTGATGAAAAATCAATCTTGGCATACTTATAGCGTTTGTTGAATATGCCCCACTCTTTTACGGCGGGTTCAAGTACAAGTGAACTCTTGCCATCTTCGCCTATCTTAAATATCTTGGCTGTAGCCGGAATCTTGTCATTTTTGTCCAGTTCGACGACAGAGACTTTCTTCTGTGCAGGGGTATAGCCTATCTGAGAAAACCCTACATTGGGTTTGCGTATCCAATTTGCGTCATAAGAAGGCTCTACGTACCACTCTAATACATTGCCTGTCTTTCCGGTAGGAATGAAAGAGCGTACTACAAAGGTTCCGTTCTGAGATAGATTACGACCATCAAACAGGGCTATCTCCGAATCGGACTTGAACATAACCCTCAAATCGTCGTCTTCAGGTGCCAGTACTAAAGTATGTCCTTTGACCAATGGTGCCGGAACGATAAACTCATTACGGCCGCGATCATCAAACGTGGAGAGACCGAAGAACTGTGTGATTTTCTCACTGTTGGGTTGCATATAAGTGGAGCTTGATGGATAATGGGGGAAGAACTCCGACTGACCGTCTATTAGATAGGTCTTACCCATAAAGGTCGCGGGGAAGAACTCCAAATTGAGTCCGGCCTTTCCTTTGAGTTTCTCCGGTAACGGTTTATCCATATTGACCGTCATAGTGAATCCTTTATCCTTCTGTGCTACAAGGATTGAGAATTCATAGTCATAATCCGGATAACGGAAAGTGACCTTTATGGTCTGATTTGCAGCTTCTACCTTACGACTGACTATCTCAGGATAGATATCCCACTGTTCGGGGGTATTCATCAGACGAATTCCTCCGCCGGTGGCTGTACGCACTCCTCTCTGAATCAACTCCACTCCGGCTGTCTTCTCATCACAGAAGATTCCGGCATAGCGGTTTGAATAGACGAGCACATTGACTCCCCTCGTTTCGAAATACTCCAATTCATTAATCTCTAACTTTTGAGCCGATAAACTCAAACAGGCACTGCATATAGCAATGGCCCCCATAAATCTCATTTTCATATTCGGTTAGTAAATTTTCAGGTTCAAATATAGTGAATCCGACAGAATTCTATCCTTTATTTTAAAAATATGTCAATTGGATTTAAAAAGCAATCAAGCAAGGCATAGTGTTGATGTAAATATTTTTTATCGCCATTCAAGGCTATTATAATTGAGTAATAGTTTTTTTAAGCATTATATTAATGACACGCGCGAAGAAAAATCAATCTAAAAGCAGTAACTTTGTGGTCTTAAACAAAATGTGTGCATACAACTATGGCAAACGAAGTATACTTCACTGATCTGAGATCAACTCCGGGAAAAGATCTTCTTTTCAAACTTGAGAAATTGGTCAGAAAGGCAGGCATTGAAAAGTTTGACTGCAAAGACAAATTCACTGCTATCAAGATTCACTTCGGAGAACCGGGCAACCTGGCATTTCTAAGACCAAATTTTGCCGCAAGGATAGTAGATATTCTCACAAGCATGGGAGCAAAAGTGTTCCTTACGGACTGTAACACTCTGTACTCGGGAGGACGTTCAAATGCAATTGATCATCTCAATAGTGCCATGCAAAATGGGTATAATCCGATGAGTGCAAAAGCTCAGGTGATAATAGCAGATGGATTAAAGGGTACGAATTATCGGGAGATTCAAATTGACGGTGAATATTGCAAAGCTCCAAAGATAGGTGCTGCTATTGCAGATGCAGATGCCATAATATCCATGTCGCACTTCAAGGGGCATGAATTGGCTGGATTCGGAGGTGCTCTGAAGAACTTGGGAATGGGGTGTGCTAGCGTGGGAGGCAAACTGGAGTTACATAGTTCTTCAAAACCGGTTGTTAACCGGGATAGCTGCTGCGGTTGCAAATTATGTGAAAAGAACTGCGCTCATGATGCCATCCATATAGATAAACACCACAAGGCTGTTATCAATTACGAAAACTGTGTGGGATGCGGACAGTGTATTGCAGTATGCCAATATGATGGTGTAATTTCACCTAACAACGAGACATCAGTGATGATGAATAGGAAAATCGCAGAATATTCTAAGGCCGTATTGCTCGACAAACCGCATTTTCACATAAACTTCATACTGGACATATCTCCGGAATGTGATTGTTGGAACTATAATGATACCGCTATCGTACCGAATATCGGGATAGCAGCCTCTTTCGATCCTGTTGCTTTGGATATGGCTTGTGCCGATATGGTCAATGCTGCTCCGGTTATGAATACGGAGAATGCACTCACAGATAAGCTCAATGGTCATCACGACTGCCATGGTCATGACAAATGGAAACTGATTCACCCCGATACCGATTGGCAGTCATGTTTGGAACATGCTGAGAAGATTGGTTTGGGAAGCCGTGAATACAAGCTTATTAAAATATAAACAATAGATATTTGAAAGTTAGGTAGATAAATGAAAAAGAGAGTACTTGTAACTTACAATATGTTCCGTGCAGGATATGCCGAACTGATAGAGAAATACGATGTTACATTTCCACCTGAAGGAAAGGTGACTTTCACTTATGATGAAGTTTTTGAAATGATTCCTGAGTACGATGTGTTGCAGTCGATGTTCAATTTCCCTGTAGATCGTAAATTGATGGAACGCGGAAAGCCTCGTCTTCAATTGGTGAGTAACTATGCAGTAGGCTTTGACAACATTGATTTTAAGGCGGCTACAGAGTTTGGTATTGTAATTACTAATACTCCTGATCCGGTTACCGAACCTACGGCAGACATCGCAATGGGTTTGATATTGGCCGTAGCACGCAGGATAGCTGACGTTGACAGACGTTTACGTATTCCAGGTGCACTACGCTGGGGATTGATGGAGAATTTGGGTTATTCACTATACGGAAAAACTCTCGGCATAATAGGAATGGGACGTATTGGACAAGCTCTTGCCAAGCGCGCAATTGCCTCTGGAATGAAAATAATATATCATAACAGACACCAATTAGACCCTGCAATAGAAAGTTTATACACAGCTACTTACGTATCAAAGTCTGAACTAATTAAACAAGCTGATGTTATATCAGTAAACGCTCCTCACTTTAAGGAAACAACCCACATGATTGGGCGTTCTGAATTGGGTCAGATGAAGCCTACTGCTATACTTATTAACACAGCTCGTGGTCCGTTAGTGGATGAATTAGCTTTGGCGGAAGCACTAAAAGAACATAAGATTTACGGAGCGGGTCTAGATGTGTTTGAGTTCGGAGATAGGGTAAGCCAAGATATTCTGGATTGTGACAATGCGGTTGTCACCCCTCATTTGGGAACACAGACTTATGACGTACGCAACGAGATGGCTGAATATGTCTCTCGCAACATTATAAATTTTTACGAGGGAGGGCCTGTAGCAAGAGTGAATTAATATGGCAACATCATCTACAAGCAGTCTCTTAAACAAGTTGGACGGACTGGAAGCTCGTTTCCTGGAGGTCAGATTGTTGATTACGGATCCTTCAGTCATCAGCGACATGAAGCGTTATGTACGCTTGAACCGCGAATACAAAGAGCTGGAGCCGT
>CAZYFO010000115.1:0-4167 GCA_964646955.1 uncultured Bacteroidaceae bacterium
AAACACCTATTATTGTACGGCTTTTCCTGTAGCTACTATGCTAGCTTCCACATGGGATACCGAACTGGTGGAATCGGTAGGTGTCTCGATAGGTGATGAGGTAAAAAGATACGGTGCCGATGTTTTGTTGGCTCCGGCTCTGAATCTTCATCGTAATCCGTTGTTAGGAAGAACATTCGAATATTATGCAGAGGATCCTGTTTTAGCCGGAAAGATGACTGCTTCAATGGTACGCGGAATCCAGTCCAACGGAGTCGGCGCTACCATTAAGCACTTTGCGCTTAACAATCAGGAGACTAACCGCATGAGAAACAATGCAATCGTTTTTGAGGATGTAGCCAGAGAGCTATATCTGAAAGGATTCGAGATAGCCGTTAGAGAATCCCAGCCTTGGGCCATAATGACATCGTATAATAAAATCAACGGAACATTCTCTCCGGAGAATCCTAATCTTATTGACAGTATTCTACGAAAAGAGTGGGGTTTTCAAGGTGCCGTGATGACCGACTGGACCGGCGGACAAAGTGCCGTTGCTATGGTGAAAGCCCAAAACGATCTGCTGATGCCGGGCAGTGCAGCCCAAATCAAAGAAATCACCGATGCCGTACTGGATGGTACATTGAGCATCGCCGAGATAAATCGTAATGTAAAACATCTCCTGGAACTAATCGAGAAATCTCCAAAGGCCAAGGGTTATGTGTTCAAGAATGATCCCGATTTGAAAGGACACGCTGAAATTGCACGTACAAGTGGAGCAGAAGGCATAGTACTATTGAAAAACAATCAACAGACACTTCCATTTTCAAAGGATGTTGAACGTATTGCCCTTTACGGAGTCAGTTCTTATAACCTCTATGTAGTAGGTACGGGAAGTGGTAGTGTTAATTATAAAGAGGCAATAGGAATCGATAAAGGTCTTGAGAAAGCCGGTTACAAATTAGATCCTGCCGTAAGCACTCCGATAAAGAGTTACGTAGATGAGATGATGAAATCTGTACGCAGAGGAAGAATGATGAACGGAGGCCTCAAAGAACATGTCATACCGGAATCTCTGATGCGCAAACCATATCAATTAAGAGCCGACGCTATTGCTAATGACATTGCAGTCATAACCATCGGCCGTAGCTGCGGCGAATTCCGTGACCGCACATTTGACGAAGACTGGATTCTAAGCGATATGGAAACAACCCTGATAAACGAGGTCTGCACTGCATTCCATCTAAAAGGTAAAAAGGTTGTAGCGCTTCTGAATATCGGAGCACCAATTGAAACCGCCAGTTGGAAAGAAAAGCCGGATGCAATAGTTTTAGTAGGACTTCCGGGACAGGAAGGCGGATATTCCATTACGGATGTTCTGAAAGGTGCAGTTAATCCGTCGGGTAAATTAGTGGATACCTATCCTATTGATTATTTTCAGATCCCCTCAACAGCCAACTTCCCATGGAATGCAAGAGATCTGGAGATTCAGGCAAGAGAGAACCGCATGAGTGGCAACCAAATACAGATTGCCAGCTATGACTATACCAATTACGCTGAAGGCTTTAACATAGGTTATCGCTACTATGACCGTCATCCCGAGGCTGTCTCTTTCCCATTCGGATTCGGACTTAGTTATTCTAAGTTTACATATTCGGAACCGAAGGCTGAATATAAGGATGGAAATATCGTCATTTCCGTCAGAGTCACCAATTCCGGAGACATAGCAGGCAAAGAAGCAGTAGAGGTATTCTTTGAGTCACCCGAGAAGGATGCCGAAAACCCCCAAAAGGAGCTGAAAACATTTGCCAAAACCAAGGTTCTCGAACCTACAGAGAGTCAGGTTCTGGAATTCAAACTGAGTGAATATGATTTAGCCGCATTCAGCATACAAAACTCATGTTGGGAAACAGCCGGCGGAGACTACACTATTGACTTTGCCGCATCGTCTCAAGACATCCGATGCCAGGCTCATATAAATCTGCCTAATAAAAAGAGATATCCTGCCTACGGTTCACTTCAATAAAGAGTATCAGCAGACAGTACATTATAGTTATAAAAAATAAATGGCGCAATCTGATTAATTTTCAGATTGCGCCATTTATTTGTATGAATCGAACGATCATCTTTTAATTCTATACTTCCTAAAAAGTAATCGTCCTGAATTATCTTGATCCTCTGTTATATTATAAACACAAATAAGCCATTGATTGAAACTCGAAATTGGATGAAATGTAGCGACTCCGGATTCAGATACTTTACGTTCTTTATCATAAACATTAATAAACATATACGGTTTATCCTCTGAACTATAAAAAGTCAATACATATTTAGATGTTACAAAAGAGCGCACAACAATGGATTTCACTTTTTCAATTAATTCAGAAGATTTCTTTAAATCTTTAGCATTGCTTTCATCTTCGAAACCGATATTGTACATAACATTTACTGAATCATCTTCCCAGGAGTATAAACAATTTGACATAGGTAAAGAAATAAACACTGTACCGTTTTCATCTTCACTGAAAATCTTATCAGTCATCATATAATCCATCTCAAAACTTGGTTCCAGAAAACTACTCTTGATTTTTCCGTCAATACCAATGAATACAATTTGTTTATCCGATTCATTTGCATTCAAATTATATACGAGGAAACCATCTTTTACTTTTGCAAAGTCCATTGCAGGAAATCCAATTCTAATATAATCAGTAAAGTTTAGTTGTAAATCATATCTATTTATTTTCCTGCCCTGAAAATCAAGTACATATAAATACGTTTGATCAATTGTTATAGCCTTTGCATCCAAATACTCGGAATTTGAACGCCCTACATATCTTATCATTTTTTGTAGCTTGCCATTATTTGTATTGAAGGCAAAAATAGAATTGTTACTATCAAGGATAAATAATAAGGAATCTTGATAACAAGCATCTTGAATATCGGCAATAAAGACTTCATCATCAAGAGATAACTCTACAGTATCTACACTCTCAATAAAGTCCTCTGACATAGAGAGAGTATCATCACAATGTGGAATAGTAATTTCATTGAACGTCTCCACTTTTATACCACTATTGCAGCTACCCAAAAGAATCAGACATTCAAATAAGAATAATAACAATTTTTTATTTATACTCTTTCCCAATAGATCCATACACTAGTTTTTATAGGTCAAATATACAACAAAATGATAATATCACCTTACCAAGAAAATGCATTTTCTGAAGAAGCATTACTAATTATCAAAAATCTAAGGAGGTTCGCGAAGCTCAGGTGCTGGAATATCAGAACCGACAACAAAAATGAGAATTGGACATTTGTGATTTTTGGTGTTATTCGGCTTCCTTAAAAAGCAAATCCTGATGAGCCCAAAAAACCGTAGTACATGAGCTCTAAAAGTTCCTGCTTTTTAGAAAAGCACCGCGATTACCAAAGTAATTACCATCCGAACTACACTGTTTTGCTAGTGCTCGCGCACACTCTTTTCAGTAACAGCGTGCAATTGCCGAAAAATCAGTGCACAAATACCGTCGTATTTGTTAAGTTTTATCTTGAAAACAGCGCACAGATACGGCCGTATCTGTGTGCTGTTTCGACGGTAACTGTTAACAGTTACGATGAAAATCACGTTGTCATGGTAATTACCCTCACAACGTGATTTTGGGAGTACAATTCTCGATTTTTTGTATTATATTCCGGCACGTAGATTTTGTTGTCGATAAAAGCAAATCACCGGTAAACCAAAGAAAGGTTTACCGGTGATTTGCTTTATTGAAGAATGCGATCTTGTTTCTTAAGCGAACAGCCTGAGAATGTCATTAAGGTTGGCAAATACCAACAAGGCAAATAGGATTACCATACCGATGGTATTTGCCTTCTCAAGGAATTTATCACCGGGTTTCTTTCCGGTAAATACCTCGACAATGAGGAATAGTACATATCCGCCGTCAAGTGCCGGAATAGGTAATATATTCATAAATGCCAATATAATTGACAAGAAAGCTGTCATAAGCCAGAAAGAGTGCCAATTCCACTGTGCTGGGAATATGCTACCGATAGTACCGAATCCACCAAGAGATTTTGCACCTTCTTTTGTAAACACATATTGGAAGTCACTTACATAACCTTTCAGGGTATTCCATCCATATTGAATACCGGCAGGAATCGATGCCATGAATCCATATTCCA
>CAZYFO010000116.1:0-4066 GCA_964646955.1 uncultured Bacteroidaceae bacterium
TCATTGAAGCAGGAATACCCTGCAATTCAACTTTGTGAGTACCGGAAAAAGTTCTCTGCCACGTTAACGTCTCTTCTGTTTGTGAAAGGAACTCAATTTTCTCAATCTTCAAATCAGGGATTGCCAAACGTAGCTTTCCAATAAATTGCTTCACAAATTTTTGTCCGGAATGTTTTTTGTCCCCATCATGCGCAACATACCCCTCCACAAATGAAGAGTCAACTATTTCAACATCTCCCTGTTCAAATAGCTGTTTTACCATTTTTCTTATCAGATCCGTCTTATTCATAAATCAAGTATTAAATATATGCATAACTCCTCAAAATACTCGCTTTCCCGTTCCGGAAGTCGCTCCAATGATAATAGCATTTCTCATTTTTGCTGCCTGTATTCGTTATTTCAATAATCGCTCATCATCGATCTCTTCATAATATTGAATATCTTTCCATCCGTCAGCTTTTAAATATCGCTTTTTTGAACCTTTTGGTATCTGAACAATCAAATCTTCTTTTTGTTTATCACTGAATCCAAAAATCTTCGGAGGAGTAGTTGACAAAGAGACTAATGTATCAAGAGACTCTGCAAATTGACATGATGAAAAATCTGATACTTCTTCAGTTAAAGTCATCCTTTTGACGTTTTTCAACGGAATTTTATTTGCTATAATATCGCTATTACAACCAAATATGCAGTACCTTATTGAGTCACAATAATTAAACGCCCCATAATCTATACTCGTCACGCTACTTGGGATTGAGATGGATGTTAATCCGCTACAACTAGAAAAAGCATAACCATCAATATTAGTAACACTATTGGGGATTGAGATAGAAGTCAATCCTCTGCAATCACTAAATGCCCCATTGCATATACTAGTCACACTGTTTGGTATGGAGATAGAAGTCAACCCACTGCAATCTTCAAACGTACGATAGAGGATTTTGGTCACATTATTAGGAATTGAGATGGAAGTCAACCCACCACAACTAACAAACGCACTTGAACCTATGCTCTTCACATTATTGGGGATTGAGATAGAAGTCAATCCGCTACAACCATCGAACACCCCATCTCCAATTCTCGTCACATTACTTGGAATTGAAATAGAAGTCATACTTTGGCAACCGTAAAACGCCCTATCACCAATTCTCGTCACACTACTTGGGATTGAGATAGAAGTCAATTCATAGCAACAGGAAAATGCCTCATCACCTATGCTCGTCACACCATCGGGGATTGAGATAGAAGTCAAATTTTCACAACTGGAAAACGCCCAATCACCTATGTTCTTCACACTGTTTGGGATGGAAATGGAAGTCAACTCTCTGCGGCCGGAAAATGCATAATCACCAATACTTGTCACACCATAAGGGATTTTTGTAGTACTGGAGCCAAATAGCAACTTATTTGTCTTTGTTTCAATAATAGCATTACAATTACTCCTGCTATCATATACATTATTACCATCAGACACAACTATTGATGACAGATTTCTACAACCACTAAACGCAGAACTACCTATGCTCGTCACATTATCGGGAATTGAGATAGAAGTCAGTCCGACGCAATATTCAAACGCTCTATCACCTATACTCGTCACGCTTCTTGGGATGGAGATGGAAGTTAACCTACCGCACCCATAAAACGCCTCATCACATATACTCGTCACACCATCGGGGATTATTGTAGTATTGAAGCCAAATAACATTGTATTTGTTTTTGTTTCAATAATTGCATTACAGTTATTTCTGCTATCATATACCTTATTACCATCAGAAACAACTATTGATGATAGACTGTAGCAATCTCTAAAAGCAGAGATACCTATGCTCGTAACATTATCGGGTATTGAGATAGAAGTCAAACCGCACTCTATAAATGCCCCATCACCTATACTCGTCACGCCATTAGATATAGTGATAGAAGTCAGTCTATTGCAATAAGAAAACGCCTCATCACCTATACTCGACACACTACCGGGGATTGAGATAGAAGTCAACCTATCGCAAAATCTAAACGCTTTATCACCAATAATCGTTACACCATCAGGGATTGAGATGGAAGTCAGTTCTTTGCAATCAGCAAACGCCCAATCGCCTATGCTCGTCACACTGTTTGGGATGGTGATAGAAGTCAATCCTTCGCAACTATAAAATGCAGAATCACCTATGCTAGTCAAATTATCGGGCATTGAGATGGAAGTCAGGTTAAAGCAATCAGCAAAAGTACCATCACCAATGATAGTTACACTACCAGGGATTGATATGGAATTAAAATCACAGCAAAAAAACGCCCAATCACCTATTCTATTCACACTACTTGGAATTGTGATAGAAGTAAACCCTCTGCAATGATCAAATACCCTTTCACCTAAACTCAACAAACTGCTTGGAAGGGAGATAGAAGTCAATCCACTGCAATGATCAAACGCCCAATCACCTATGCTCAACAAATTGCTTGGGAGGGAAATGGATATCAATTCACTGCAATATGCAAATGCCCAATCACCTATGCTCGTCACACTATTGGGTATTGAGATATAAGTCAACCCATTGCGACCGGAAAAGGCATTATCACCAATACTAGTCACTCCTTCAGGAATAATTGTATTTTTAGAGCCAAATAACAGTTTATTTGTTTTTGTTTCTATAATAGCATTACATTTATTTCTGCTATCAAACACCTTATTATCATCAGAAACATCTATTGATGATAGCTCAAAACAATATCTAAACGCTGAACTACCTATACTCTTCACATTATCGGGTATTGTGATAGAAGTTAAACCACTGCGACCGGAAAATGCATAATCACATATACTTGTCACACCATCAGGGATTATTGTAGTATTTGAGCCAAATAACAACGTATTTGTTTTTGTCTCAATAATAGCATTACAATCATTTCTGCTATCATATACCTTATTACCATCTGACACAACTATCGATGATAGATTATAACAATCCCTAAACACCTCATCACCTATACTATATACACCTTTGGGGATCGTAATAGAATTTAACCCTCTGCAACCTCTAAATGCCATATTACCTATGCTCTTCATACTATTGGGGATGGAGATAGACGTCAACTCTCTGCAATCATAAAACGCTCTATCACCTATACTCTTCACACTTTTTGGGATGGAAATGGAAGTCAAACTGCAATCTCTAAACGCCTCATCACCAATTCCAGTTACACTGCGGGGGATTATTGTAGTCTTGAAGCCAAATAACAACGTATTTGTCTTTGTTTCAATAATAGCATTACAATTATTCCTGCTATCATATACATTATTACCATCAGACACAACAATTGACGATAGATTTATACAACCGGTAAACGCAGAACTGCCTATGCTCGTCACATTATCTGGAATTGTGATGGAAGTCAGATTCTCACAATATTCAAAAGCCCTTTCACCAATACTCGTCAAATTATACCAAGAGTGGTCATAATATACAGAATCAGGTATAATTATCTCTTTAAGGATTATATGATTATCAGTACTAACAAGGCGACATTGCCCTGATTCAGAATCATATGAATAAAAAATATCATTAACTCTATCAATTCTTGTCGCGTGTACATTTACTATCGAAATAGAAATCAACAATAACAGTAACAATAAAGATTTCTTCATAATATAATTTCTCCAGGATTTATAATCAACGTAGTTAGAGTTATTTGATGGGTCTGATGAAAACCGTCCTTCTGTAATCGTTCGGGTTTGCCGGAATTCCGTCAGGATTGTCTGCATAATAAAATTTCCATGAGCCGCTCAGTGAAATGTCAGACTCCGGAATATAATAAGAACGTCCATCTTCCTGATTAACTTCGAATACCTCAGTATTCTCAATATAATAGTAGATGTCGTCCATAAACGGCTTATTTTGAGCCCCAAGAGTCAGAACATTAGAGACCAGCAGTGTCGATAGAAACAATAATCCTTTCATAAATTGCCCGCAAAAAATTAGTACAAACGTTATTCTTATTAATTCACACTGTAAGTACCCCAAGGATATCTTTTTCTAACTACACTAAATGACCCATTTGCAGCATTATT
>CAZYFO010000117.1:0-1119 GCA_964646955.1 uncultured Bacteroidaceae bacterium
ATAGACAATAAAGATGATGATAATGCAAAAAAAGCCCTGATGAAAGGTTCATCAGATCTTAATGGTTTGATACATGTTGAAGGAATGCCAAATGGTAATTACCAAATAGAGCTCAATAATCAAATAAGTCGTAAAACAATATCATTATATCTTCCATATCGTAGCGATATTCCGCTGCCTCTCATCACTCGCATATACTCAGACAGATATAGTTATCAGCCCGGAGACTCTATACAATTCTGCGGAATCATATATTCCAGTAACGGCTATTCCATCGGCAAAGTAAATGAGGATATTCCACTCAAAGTAACACTTTACGATGCCAATTGGCAACCGGTTGACTCACTTAAACTCACATCCAACGAATTCGGTAGTGTCAGCGGAAGTCTTAATATACCAAGAAATGCCCTACCCGGACGCTTTACTATCCACATTGAGGGACAAGATGAATATGTCTCTTCAAATCGCACCATCAATGTAGAGTCTTATTCTCAGCCCACATTCAACATCAGTTTCCTACCGGATGAGCAGTTACATCATCCTGATGTTCCTATCAAAATCACAGGAAAGGCAATAACTCTCACCGGGCTTCCGGTTAATGGGGCAAAAGTAAACTACACCGTTGATTATCAACGTTCTCCAATTATAATATATAGACAACTTAATACACAAGTCAACAATATTACTTCAGGTGAAACGGAAACAGACAAAGATGGATGTTTTTCTATTCCGTTCACAATATTATCCGATAGAGATCTTCTTAAAGAAGAAAACAATATCGCTGTCACCATTAAGGCTCGAATTACAGATTTGAATGGTGAGACACATGAAGGCTCTACCATCATAGTTGTGGGGCGACAAGACCGCGAGATAAATGTCAATATAAAAGAATCATATATCTCAGATCCATCTTTCAAAATGTCTCTGAGAAATCTAAGCGGTAATCCCGTATCCGGAAAAGTAAATGTAGAGATATGCAAACTCTCTCAACCCACTAAAGTCTGTCTAAATATCCCAGAACTTCTTTCGTTAGAAGATCATGATACCGTAAACGAATCCATAAAAAAAGCATTCCCTCTCTATGACTTCACCCATGAAACCGATAAAACAACATGGGAA
>CAZYFO010000117.1:1219-4019 GCA_964646955.1 uncultured Bacteroidaceae bacterium
TCATTCCCAATAATACTGTATATTACATAATCGAAAACAGATTCGGTGATTCTTCTCATGGTATAATAAATATTGACGGTAAACTTGAGACATTGCAAATACCTATCACAGAAGAACTTTTGGGAGGTTTTTCAGTCAATATATGTACCATCCGTGATAGAGTAGCTTCAAATAAGACTCTATCATTTGATGTACCATATATTGATAAAGAACTGAAGATGACATTGGTTACCTTCCGTGAAGTCATCGAACCCAATAAAAAAGAGAGCTGGAAACTTTCGGTAAGAGACCATAACGATCAACCTGTTTCAGCTTCACTGATTCTCTCCATGTATGACTCGGCTCTCGATTCATATGGTACCAATGACTGGATTTTCTCTCCATGGAACGGAATCATGTTCAACATGAGTCCGCTTTTCGAACAGAATATCAGACCTTCATCTTATTATCAGTTATACACACAGCCCAAACCATTCAAAGGTAAAACTATAATCTACGGCAGTATATCATCACTATTCGATTACTATCCGTCAAACGGAAAAGAATTTATGCGTGCCAACAACTTCAAATATCTCTCTGTAATGACAAAAGATGCAGTTTTCGCAACCGGAGGCATAGTAGAAATAGTAGAAGATGATGATATTGTTTTAGCAGAAACGGCCTTATCGGTCGATGAAGGAGTTGAAACCAAATCATATTCCGAAAATACCGATAAAATAATCTTAAGGACAGATAATAATCCAACAGCATTCTTCATTTCGACTGTAAACACATCCGAAGACGGTTATTATAATCTAAACTTTACAGCGCCTCAACTGCTCACGCGTTGGAATCTCAAGGGATTGGCATACACGACAGATCTCAAACACGGTGAGCTGCTGCAAAATATCATCACACGTAAAGAGCTGATGCTGGAACCTGCAGCTCCTCGTTTTCTAAGACAGGGCGACGTAATAGACTTCACTTCAAAAGTCAGTAATCTTACTGATGCTTCTACCGAAGCTACCGTCCGATTAGAGATAACAGATGCCATAAGCGGAAAACCTCTCCACCTCATAGAAGGAGATAAAAGCGTCAAGGTCGTAATACCTGCCGGTTTATCAAACAATGTAACCTTCCGTCTTAATATCCCAAATAATATAAGTGCACTAACATACACCATCACAGCTACTAACGGAACACATTCAGATGGACAACGCGAAACTCTTCCGGTGCTCTCCAATCGCACTCGAATAGTACAGTCAATATCCCTGTTCAATAACGGCAATGAAACACGAACCTTTGAGTTGGATAAGATAAAGAATATGCAGTCACCTACCGTCTCAGATGAGAAACTGACTCTTGAATATTCATCCAATCCCATATGGTATGTCATACAGGCACTCCCATATCTTGAGGAGAACACAGATCCTACAAACGAGCGACTATACCACCGATTCATGGCTAACAGTCTCTCATCATTCATAGTAAGTCACAATCCGGATATAAGTAAGATGCTAAGCAGTTGGTCAAAACAGCCCATCGGCACATGGCAGACACAGCTCGAGAAAAATCAGGATTTGAAACAGACCTTACTTGAAGAAACTCCCTGGGTTCTCGAATCCAATAATGAGAAAGAGAATCTGCGTCGTTTGGCAAAAGCTTTCAACAGACAAAGTCTTAAGTTGGAATATACTGCATTATTAAACCAGTTATTGACGGCTCAGGAACCTGATGGCGGATGGGCATGGATAAAAGGTTATGAAAGCAGTACCTACACCACTACAATGATAGTAAATGGAGTAGGTATGCTGTATGAGAGTTTCGCAGTCAATTTAGGCAAGGAGAAAAAACTCAAGTTTGCCATCATGAATGCAATTAACTATTTGGACAGCTGTTATTACAGTGAATACGTAAATCGCGATAAAGAAGAAAAGAGCATCAGTTATCCTGTCCTCAGCTATTTGTTAGCCAGATCATACTTCCGGAATTGTCTCTTTCTCAATAAAACCAATGAATCTTTTGATTACTACATGAAATTAGCCGAAAATATAGACACCCATAACCTTGACCTGTACTATAGAGCGGCACTTTCACTATTACTCTCTCGCACGGGAAAACAGGATATAGCCGAAAATGTAATCAATACGGTGATGGATCGCTCACTATATGACGAACAACAAGGACGATATTGGCGCGACAATACCGGTGGTTACCTATGGCATCAGGCACCTATAGAGACACAATCACTTATTATAGGAGCATTGGCTTCATTACCGGGACATAAAAAGGAAATCACGGAATGTCAGCGCTGGCTTCTTAAGCAGAGACAGACTACTCATTGGGCTACTGCTCCTTCAACGGCAAAAGCGGTAATGGCACTACTCATAAACGGGAATCAACCATTACAGGACACCATTCCAGTAAATATAACCATAGGTAATGAAACCATAACTGCCACTCCGGATAATACTAACGGTGGCTACATGAGGAAAACATGGGAAGAGCCTATCCGTCCGGAAATGACAGATATAACAGTCTCCACTAAATCGAAGAATATCAGCTGGGGAGCTTTCTATCTTCAATATACTGAAGATATGGAAAAAGTATCAAGCCTTTCAACCGGACTAACCATAAGCCGTACTCTTCATAAAGTCATCAGAGACAGCCAGGGAGATAAGTTACAGCAGATTGATGACAATACCCAATATCTGCAGGTAGGAGATCGTGTACGCGTGCGTATGCAGATCAGTACAGATAGGAACCTGGAATTCGTGCAGATTAAGGATATGCGCGCCGCATCATTGGAGCCTGTAAGTAC
>CAZYFO010000118.1:0-3992 GCA_964646955.1 uncultured Bacteroidaceae bacterium
AATGCTCAAAATCTTTTTATCTTCGTGCCCGAAAAATAATTCTGCAAGTGATATGATGAGTTCAAGTAAACTAAAATTTTTAAGAAGCTCCGCGTTTTCTTCTTTGACATTGATTCTAGTCTCAATTTTTTTTACTCAGAGTTGTTCGGCCCAGAGCCATTCTGAAACAAAAAATAATGGTGAGTCTTCACTAATGCCTCCTTCTGTACCCGATTATTTGGTTTTTGCCGGAGATACAATTCGGTTCGATAGAAGTGATATACGTGAACGAATGGATAGAGAGATAATAGCCTTTACTTATACTCATTCTACTTCCATTTTGATGATTAAGCGTGCCAACAGATATTTTCCCCAGGTTGAACCGATTCTAAAAGCAAACGGAATACCGGATGATTTGAAATACCTTATGGTAATTGAAAGCAATTTGGACCCTAGGTCTGTATCTTCGGCTAGTGCCGCCGGTCTTTGGCAGTTTACCGAATCAACCGGCAAGTCATATGGGTTGGTAATTAATGAAAATGTAGATGAGCGATATAATATCGAGAAATCTACTGTGGCAGCATGTAAGTATCTATCTGAGGCATATTCAAAATACGGCGATTGGATGACAGCTGCTGCAAGTTACAATGGAGGACAACAAGGTATGAGTAGAAAACTCGAAAGCCAGAATCAAAAAAAAGCGATGGATCTTTGGCTTGTAGATGAAACTTCTAGATATATGTTTCGTATATTAGTTGCTAAGATGATGTTTTCAAATCCAACAGAATTTGGATTTTATCTTACCGCTGATCAGCTTTATCCTAATATCCCCACAAAAGACACAGTCGTTGTTACAACAACCATTCCCGATTTAGTTAAGTTTGCCGAAAATCATGCTGTGTCTTACGCCCAGTTAAAACAGGCAAACTTATGGTTGAGAGCTTCGGTGTTAAACAATAGTTCTCATCGCGAATACAAGATAATTATTCCTGACGAGAAAGCAGAGCTATATGATCCAAAAAAGATTGTTCCTCACAATCAGGCTTGGGTAGTAAAATAAAAAAAGCCAATCTCACGATCAGCTTTTTTCAAACCTAAACAACTAACTAACCAAATATTACTAACCTATTAACTTATTTGTGACTTAAGAATCATCTCTTAGTAACGACTGTTTATGTATTCGAACGGAATGTTATTGATTATAATTGCGTTCTGATCAGAATCCAGATAGTAACTGAATTTGTCTGCATATTCGTCTTTCAGATCTTCAATTCTTTCCTCTTTCTGGGTCTCATTCAATTTTGCTGATCCGTTTATATTTCCTAAGTCAATCATGAACTTCTGGTACATCGGGATAACCTTTGCGGCTACATCCGGATTTAGACTCATGATAACATCAATTGCATTCTCTTCGTTTGCGTTTTCAACGTTTTGTGCATTAGCTCCAACTGTCAAGAACAATGCTACGATTGTAGCGGCGATTAAATTCTTTTTCATATTCCCTTATTTTTAAATTTGTTATTACTCGTTTTTGTTTTGAACCAGAACTCTTTTCGTCTGTGTTCGTAACTAAGAGTGCAAAAAGTCGAAAAGGTTAAGTCAGAAAGTACAGATTTGGCTATATTTAACATAATGGTTAACATTTAGTATCCGAGAAAGAAATATATAAAATAAAGAAAATCAGATAGATAGATAGTTTAATGTAATTCAAATGTGAATTTAATGATTAATAAAACAGCAACTAAAAATAGGATGAATGTAAATTTCGAGAGATTGCATTAACAATAAAAAAAAGCCAACCTGAATGGCTGACTTCATCTTAACAACTAACTTAAAACTCTCTCTTTCTCAGAATCGAAGCCGTTTTATTTGGCTAATCGATTGTTAATGTAATCCAATGGTAGGTTGTTTATCACAACATCATTCTGATTGGTATCCAAGAAGTAACTGAATTTTTCAGCATACTCGTTTTTCAAGTCCTCAATCTTTGCAGTTTTTTGATCTTCATTGAGTCTGTCGGACTTTCTTACATTTGTGACATCAATCATGAATTTCTGGTACATTGGGACAAACCTCATGGCTACATCCTGATTAAGATTCATAACTACATCGTTGACAGTTTTTACGTTGACGTTTTCAACGTTTGCCGAATTTGCTCCAGCTGTCAGGAACAAAGCTACCATTGTAGCGGCGATTAATTTCTTTTTCATCTTTATTATTATTACGGTTGTGTCGTTCAATCGCGTCTGCTTATTCAAGGTCTGGGTGTTACCCCTTAGATTTCGACCGCAAAGGTAGTAAAAGAAATGACAGGTTGTTCTTTTGCTTGTCAATAATTAACATAACGATTAACAGAAATAAAGTGTATATTTAATGATAACACAAAGAAGAGCAACGATATATGCTACTGTTGCTCTTCCTTGTTATTATACTAAATTAATAATTCAGCAACTATAAAACGGATTTTTGTAAATAGTTTATAGGCCAAAAGCCTCCTTTATCTTATCTACATAATCAAGTTTTTCCCAGGTAAACAGTTCAACTGTAAGGGTTCGAGTTGGAAGATACTTTGATGTGAAAGTTTTAGTCACAATCTTTGACCTGCGACCTACATGTCCGTAAGAGGCTGTCTCGCTGTATATTGGATTACGTAGTTTTAGTCGGTTCTCAATAGCTTTAGGACGCATATCAAAAATCATCTCAACCTTTTTGGCTATCTCGCCGTCACTCATTTTCACATGACTTTTGCCGTAAGTATTTATGAATATATTGATTGGTTTGGCAATTCCAATGGCATAAGAGACCTGAACCAGCATCTCGTCGGCTACTCCGGCTGCAACCATGTTCTTGGCAATGTGGCGAGCAGCGTATGCAGCGCTACGGTCAACTTTTGAAGGATCTTTGCCACTGAAAGCGCCTCCTCCATGAGCTCCTTTCCCTCCGTAAGTATCGACAATGATCTTTCGTCCGGTTAATCCCGTATCTCCATTAGGGCCTCCGATAACAAATTTTCCTGTAGGATTCACATAATACTTTATATCGTTATTAAATAACTTCTTAACGGATTCAGTGTGAATGCGCTCAATGACACGTGGCATTAAAACCTCAATAACATCTTTGCGAATCTGAGCCAACATTTGTTCATCGGCTTTCATTTGTGCTTCGGAAGTGTCATCCAATGGTTTAATAAAATCATCGTGTTGAGTGGAAATGACGATTGTATCAATTCGAATAGGCTGGTCATTATCATCGTACTCTATTGTCACCTGACTTTTTGAGTCGGGACGCAAGTATGTCATTACCTTGCCTTCGCGACGTATTTCTGCCAAGATTTTAAGTAACTTGTGAGCTAATGCAATGGACACCGGCATGTAACTTACAGTTTCGTTTGTTGCATATCCGAACATCATGCCCTGGTCTCCTGCGCCCTGCTCCATAGGGTCTTCACGTTCAACTCCTCGGTTGATATCGGGGCTCTGTTCATGAATAGCACTGAATACTCCGCATGAGTCTCCATCGAATTTGTATTCAGACTTTGTATAACCTATTCTGTTTATTTCTCTACGGGAGATCTCCTGCAGATCAACGTAAGCTTCTGACTTGACTTCTCCGGCCAGAATAACTTGCCCGGTGGTGACAAGTGTTTCACATGCTACCTTTGAGTTTGGGTCAAAGGCCAATAGTTCGTCTAAGATAGCGTCGGATATCTGATCCGCCACTTTGTCTGGGTGTCCTTCAGACACCGATTCGGATGTAAATAAATAAGACATATATAAAAAATAAAAATCCCATTGTGTAAAACAGTGGGATTTGCTATATCTTGATATGAATGTTATTGTTATCTCTGAAGATGACTTTTAGCATTTTTTATCGTGGTTGCAAGCTGTCGGTGCCGGCTCTTTCGAAAAGGCTCCAAATCTTTCCACACTATTTTAGTGTGTGCAAAGGTAATATATTTTTTTCATAATGGTAATACAATGAACAAACTATTGATAATCTTTCGAAGATATAGT
>CAZYFO010000119.1:0-3948 GCA_964646955.1 uncultured Bacteroidaceae bacterium
TCAGTATTATAGAAGAAACTCAGGTCCTTGTTTCTTGTAAAGAAAGCCAGCATTTCTTTGGATGAAGTAAATTCCTCGTCAATATTATCAGTTACCTCGAATAGTTTCAGCTGGTCTTCACCTAACATCTCTATTTTATAAAAATAATACAGACTATCCCCCTGAGCAACATTTAAGAATTTTGTATCTCCGATTTCTGTAAAATAGCACTCATAAACCTCGCTAGTGTATTCTTCATCGTAAGTAGAGTACTCAAATTTCTCTACCTCAAATCTCTTTCCGTCAATATCACGGATAACCACGTAGGGTGGTTCATCTGAAAAAGAATCGTCCTCCTCCCAGGTCCCCAACAATTTCGAATCGTACTTAACGGTTGCCTTAGAAAGCGGCACCGATGAAGAATAAGGACAAGCAGCAAATACCAAGCCTGCGAAAACAATCATTCCAATGGTAACAATTCTGTTTCTTTTCATAAATGTAAGATTAAAATAAGTGATTTAAGTCAATGGCATCAGAGCTTCGCTTACGTTACTCTGTTGAGTCCTGCTCGGAACGATATTAAGCTACTGATATTCGGCTCAAAAGTAATATATTTTTCTACAGTTTTTAAAAAATATATAAAAATAAATCAGCGAATATCAGACGTTTGTACAGATACATATATCAGACCTTCTCCCATTTGGATTGCATTATTGGATGATTAGATTCATCAAATGTAATTGTTGCAGTCCATTCATGACCTTTCGGCCATTCTTTTAATACTTTAACAAATTTGTAAATCAGACTCAGCAACCACCTTTTACGTTTTGGACGCCAGCCTTTATTCGGCATAAGTCTTATTTTCACAGTATTGCCTCTTTTCTCAATAGAATAATTTCCATCTATGATACCAATAGACTTATCGGTACCTATTTTGGCCCTTCCGTTTAATGTCACATTGTCCTTAAGACATGCCAATTCAGGAATAGGTGGGTAAAAAGTAGGACCGAACATATTAACACCATTATCGGTATAAATAGTTCTTATCTCAATATGACCATCATTATCGACCAATTTGTATATTACATCATCATCCATGGCCAGATTACCCTTACCAGGAACCAGAGACATCATCTTACCGCTTACATCATTATTCCAATCTACACTAAAGGTGTTTGTGGAATATCTGGTATAATAATTGTAAGTCCATTTTATAGGCAAAGGAAATTTATCCGGTGAACGTCTTACACCATCAATCAGGATATTAATTTCTGTATGTTTTCTATTGGCAAATTCCATCTCATATAATGTAAAGATAGACGATGTAATAGGTTTCCTGGAAGCTACACCCTCAGGAGCCATCAAAAAGCAAGGACGTTTCCTGGCCCTTTTGCTTTCTCTTACCTCCACAGATATCTTCCTGCCCTTTTTATCCTCAAAACTAAAACCTGCCACTAGGTAGTCTGTTGATGCCGCAAACTTTGCATCAGCCAGCGGGCGTTCAAAACAGGTCACACCTTTTAATGACTCGGCGGTCATTTCAGAACAGACGGGATATGATGGCTGATGATAAATATCAATAGTACCGTCAATGCAATAAGCCATTACCAGAAAAGCATTACGCCCATTATCATCGATAGCTTCCTGTAATTCAAAAATATTGTATAGCTCATCCGGATCCTTTTCAAAATTAATAAGCAGCAAATGACTCATTCTGCCAACACTCGTGTTGAAAGGAGAATAGAAGCATCCTTGAGAAGGAATAGCATAAATATCCTTACTGTTGTTCAATACAAGATTTTTCATAGAATCTTTTTTTAATAAATATGATTAGAATTCCGAGTTAGCAAAAACCTATCCATCACCTATCATTGTAAGAAATGGGACCATTTCATGGCGCCATTAATTTGTTGATGTTTTGACGCAAAACTAATATAATAAATTATTGAATAACAAACTTTTTCTATTGTTTTTTTTATCATTTGTTTATTTGGCGAAAAATATACAATTATGTATTTAAAATCACACTTTTGACCTCAGTAACCTTAAAAATCTTACCATTTTTTTGGAGATTTGTCTTAAATCAGTATCTTCGCTGATGAAAGTATGTGTGTTCATTATATCTTTAATTATTTGTAAATATGAAAAAGTACGTATGTGATGTATGCGGATGGGAATACGATCCCGAGGTAGGTGTGCCTGAATCCGGAATAGCTCCCGGCACCGCATGGGAAGATGTACCTGAAGACTTCGAATGTCCCATTTGCGGAGTAGGAAAAGATCAGTTCTCGGAAGGATAGTCTCTTTCTGTCTGGTATTCTCATCTTTTTTCCCTTTTCACTAGACATTCACTCTATATTCATTGATCACCTGTTAATCTTTGACTGGGGATATTACAGATGGATTATGGAGGTGAATGTTTTTTTCTATAAAAATGTACCAACGAGCCATTTATATAGTACATTTGCGGGAAAATTTTTTTAACGTAGTTATTTATGATTCTCTTAATCGTATCGATTTTCTTTCTTGGCTATTTAGCAATTGCCCTTGAGCAGGTCATTCGAATTGACAAAGGTGCTATCGCTATTTTTATGGCTGCTGTACTATGGTCGCTCTTGAACATATTATCTCCGGAAGCCGCATCCGGAGCCATCATGGAACAGTTAGGTTCCGTTTGTTCTACTATAGTATTCCTTTTCGGAGCGATGACCATAGTAACTATGGTGGACTCTCACGGAGGATTTGCCTACATCTCCAGTCTGATGAACGGCAACCACAAAAAGAGGCTTCTTTGGAGCGTCTCCTTGCTGACATTCTTTATGTCGGCTGTATTGGACAACATGACAACCACCATTATAATGATTGCCATATTGAACAAGTTGCTCAGCAACAAGGGCGAAAGACTTATCTATGCCTCCATGATTGTAATTGCCGCCAATGCAGGCGGTGCTTGGTCTCCCATCGGTGACGTAACAACCATCATGCTCTGGGTAGGTGACAATGTAACCACAGGCGGTATAATCACCAAACTGATTCTTCCGAGTCTGATAGCTCTTCTCATCCCTCTGACTATCGAGACTATCTACTTGAAAAATGACATGTACGGCTTCTCAAAAATAAACGATCCGGGACACGATTTGGAGGTTCACCGCGCACAATATCCCAACATCAAAGACTCAGAGAGAAAGGTAATATCCATCCTCGGAGTTGGTGGCCTATTGTTCGTACCGGTATTCAGACAGATTACAGGTCTTGCTCCTTTCATGGGAGTGGTATTTGTTACGGGTGTTCTTTGGTTGGTTACTGAATTTATCTACGGACGTAGATTATACTACGGCAAGAAGGACGTTATGAAGGTCAGGGTAAAGAAGGTTATCCAGCAGATAGATATCAACTCATTGATGTTCTTCTTCGGTATCCTGATGTCGGTAGCTGTACTTGAAGTATCTGGTGCGCTCGGCATTGCTGCCAATGCCCTTGACCAGCATCTGCACAACATTCCGCTTATCGCCGGCTCTATTGGAGTTCTCTCGTCTATCGTTGACAATGTGCCGTTGGTTGCAGCCAGTATCGGTATGTATCCTATTGCTGATCCTGCTACTGTCGAGGCCGGCTCGTATGTCGCCAATTTCGTTACTGACGGTTTGTTCTGGCAGATGATTGCTTACTGCGCAGGTGTTGGTGGCAGCCTTCTCATTATCGGTTCCGCTGCAGGTGTCGTTGCCATGGGTATGGAAAAGATCACCTTCGGCTGGTACCTCAAGCATATCACATGGAAGGCCCTCCTGGGCTATCTTGCCGGTATGCTGGTTTATCTCTGGCTCAATTGACAATACTAAATATTTGTGTAAAAGGTTAGCCGCTCTGGCTAACCTTTTCTTTTTGTTTTTGAAAACTCTCCCCCTGCTTCGTGGTTGGGAACTCTCCCCCTGCTTAGGGGGAGTACGGCGAAGCCGGGAAGGGGTATTG
>CAZYFO010000120.1:0-3943 GCA_964646955.1 uncultured Bacteroidaceae bacterium
AAAAAAAAGAATTCACTCACGTGAACTCGTTTTTTCAATTTCCCTCGCAGAACTTTTTCCCACGAGGTGAACCTTACAATCTTCACAGATTCTGGGGTCCTCTTTAATTACTAACCTAATTACTAACCAATTAATGCTTATGAGAATTATCCTTTGTTTTCGACTGCAAAAGTACACACTATTCTCATACGTTGTCACTTAAATGTTGTAAATAGAAGTAAAACTAACATAACTAAAACTTATTCGAAAAAGTATTATAATATACTCACTTAGAATGCTTTACACGTTCTTCTTCATAATCATAGAGATCTGTCGGGTATTCACCTGTAAAACAGGCTGTACATAAATCACTTCTATGACTGGCCTTATAAAGTGCATCCTTAGACAAAAAGTATAGAGAATCAGCCTCAATGAACTTGCAAATTTCGTCAGTATTCATCTTAGAACCGATCAACTCATCGTACGTTCCCGTATCGACTCCATAATAGCAAGGGCAGCTGTATTTAGGACTGGCAATACATATATGAACCTCCTTTGCACCGGCATCGCGAAGCATCCTGACAATCTGACGTGAAGTAGTACCACGTACAATAGAATCATCAATAAGCACTATACGCTTACCATTTATCACACTGTGTACAGGAGAAAGTTTCATCTTTACACCCTTATCGCGCAATGCCTGAGTAGGCTGAATAAAAGTTCTACCCACATACTTACTCTTCAACAATCCCATCTCATACGGCAGTCCGGCTGCCTCTGCATAACCCATGGCAGCACTTAAACTTGAATCGGGAACACCTACTACTATATCTGCATCCACAGGATGCTCCTGATAAAGCAACTTTCCCGATTTCTTTCTGAAAGTATGCACATTACAACCCTCAATATCACTATCCGGACGAGCAAAATAGATATACTCCATTACGCACATCTTATGACGTTTGAATATCGAATAATGATTGCTTCGAATACCGTGGCGATCAATGGTAACCACCTCACCCGGTTCAACATCACGCAAGAACTTAGCTCCTATAGCATCAAAAGCGCAAGTCTCACTCGATATAACATACCCGTCACCCAATGTTCCTATAGATAGCGGATGAAAACCGTATTTGTCACGACATGCGTAAATACGATTAGCAGTCATCACCAACATAGAGAAAGCCCCTTCCAATACATTCAGAGCATCCATCAGATTATAAATCCTTTGATCATCACTACGTCCTTTTTTAATCAAATGAGCAAACAGTTCGCTGTCTGATGTAGTCTGAAAAAGACTGCCATGCAGCTCCAGATGACGACGTAGGACTTTAGAGTTGATGATATTCCCATTATGAGCCAATGCAAAATCGCCTGTAGAATGATTGAATGTGAATGGCTGAATATTCTCAATACCACCCACATTTGTGGTCGGATAACGTACATGGCCAATAGCCATAGAGCCGGGAAGCTGACGAAGATTCTGCTCATTAAAGACCTCGCTTACTAATCCGCTGCCCTTGAATAGGTGCAAATGCGAATCATCGTCCACCGTCACAATGCCGCAGCCCTGCTGTCCTCGGTGTTGAAGACTGTGCAAAGCATAGTAAGAAAGATGAGCAGCATCACTTACGCCGTATATCCCGAATACGCCGCACTCATCATGTATCTCAGCATCATCAAAGGTATTCATTTCAAAGTCATTAAACGTGAATAAATTTCTTCATAAGCCTGCATGACATCACCCATATCCCTACGGAAACGATCCTTATCCATCCTCTTGCCACTCTTAATATCCCAGAAACGACATGTATCAGGACTAATCTCATCAGCCAAAAGAATCTCTCCATCCGAAGTCCTGCCGAACTCCAACTTAAAATCAATCAGACTGATATCAATCTTCAAAAACAGATTAATCAATACCTCATTGACCCTAAGGGAGATATCGCTGATCTTTTTCAATTCTTCAAAAGAAGCTATGCCTAAAGCAACAGCATGATGTGCATTAAGCATGGGATTATCAAGCGACTCATTCTTATAATTCATCTCAAAGATAGGAGAAACAAACTTCATACCCTCCTTTAAGCCTAACTTATTTACTATAGAACCTGAAGCCACATTTCTCACCACCACTCTAAGAGGCAATACGGAAACCTTTCGACAAACCTGTTCACGTTCCCCAATCATCTCAATGAAATGAGAATCAATACCGGCCTTGCGTAATTCACCGAACAGAATTGAAGAAATCTTGTTATCAAAAATACCCTTATTGACCAAAGTAGCCTTTTTGATATTGTGAAAGGCCGTGGCGGTATCCTTAAAATGGATAATCACCTTTCTTTCATCCTCAGTAGCATAAACCACCTTGGAATAGCCTTCAAACAATACGTCACCTTTATGCATGCTATATATATTAAATGTATTCCGCCCAATGACGTATCCCGAGTCCATCAATACCCACCTTACAGATAGCATAAATATATGCACCGGCAAGTCTGGCATTGGTTATCAAAGGAATATTGAAATCAACGGCAGCACGTCTTATCATATAACCGTTGTCAAGTTCCGACTGCGAATGATTCTTTGGAATATTTATCACCAGATCCACCTTGCGATCTCTCAGATAATCCATCACATTAGGCGTCTTGCCGGAATCCGGCCAGTGAAGTTGTTCAGTCTCAATACCGTTTTCAGCTAAGAAACGCATAGTGCCACCGGTAGCATAAAGCTTATAACCGGCATCCCTCAACATACGACTGGCATCAAGCAAATCAACTTTGGAATGTGTCGGACCTGAAGATATCAACACGCCTTTATCCTTTGACGGAATATGATGTCCTACAGAAATCATACTCTTGAGCAGAGCCTCATAGTAATTATCTCCTATACATGCCACTTCTCCCGTCGAAGCCATATCCACACCGAGTATGGGGTCGGCCTTCAAGAGACGTGCAAAAGAGAACTGTGAAGATTTGACACCCACATAATCAATATCAGCAAACGTCTTTCCATAAGGTTCAACCTCCTTACCCAGCATAATCTCGGTAGCCATACCGATAAAGTTGAACTTGGTAATCTTGGATACGAACGGGAAGCTTCGTGAGGCACGCAAGTTACACTCAATAACCCTCAAAGCATTATCCTTAGCCAAAAACTGTATATTGAACGGTCCTGAAATATTCAGAGCCTCAGCTATCTGACGCGAAATTTTCTTAATCTTACGGATAGTCTCATAATAAAGCTTCTGAGCAGGGAATACCACCGTAGCATCACCCGAATGAACTCCGGCAAACTCAATATGTTCACTTATGGCGTAACACTTAATCACACCATTCTGTGCGACGGCATCAATCTCCACCTCCTTGGCACGCTGCAGGAACTCAGTCACCACTACAGGATGCTCCTGACTCACCACAGCCGCATTATTCAGAGAATTCTCCAGTTCATCACGATTATCAACCACTCTCATAGCCGCACCCGACAGTACATACGACGGTCTGATCATAACCGGGAGATCCACCTCATCTACAAAATCGTAGATATCCTTCATATTTGTCAACTCCTTCCAACGCGGCTGATCAATACCCAGAGAGTCACACATCTGAGAAAATTTCTGTCTATCCTCAGCCATATCAATAGATTTAGCCGATGTTCCCAATATATTTACTCCCTGTTTATCCAGTAGAAGAGCCAGGTTATTCGGTATCTGACCACCCGTAGAGACAATCACACCCTTAGGCTGCTCCATATCGCAAATATCCAGCACACGCTCCAGCGTAAGCTCGTCAAAGAACAGACGGTCACAGACATCATAATCCGTACTAACAGTCTCGGGATTATAATTAATCATTATGGCTCTGTATCCCATCTCCTGAATCTTCTTGATAGCAGCCACACCGCACCAGTCGAATTCCACACTACTACCTATTCTGTATGCACCGCTACCCAGCACAATAACCGATTT
>CAZYFO010000121.1:0-3936 GCA_964646955.1 uncultured Bacteroidaceae bacterium
TCCCCACATACTCCATGTATCCCACGCTGATACCCGGAGACCGTATCATGGTAAACAAACTCTATCAGGGTGCACGTCTGTATCGCAGTTTCGACTTCAGCGACCATGCTCCTCTGAAAAGCCTACGAATGCCTGCTTTACGTAAGATACGCCCCGGTGATATAGTAGCCTTCAATGAAGTACATCCTTACGGAGACTGGGGCAAAATAGAATTCAAGATAAACAAAGTTTTCTGCAAACGAGTATTTGGTACCCCCGGTGACAGTATAAGCATCGTTGACGGAATAAACAAAAATAATCACTACGCAGGAACCATCGGTCTACCTGAAGCCCAGCAAAGGATGAAGAGTATGCCTGACAGCCTGTTTATGCAGAACTTCTGTCTGATGGCATATCCAATGTGGCGCAGTCCATGGACTATCAAGAACATGGGACCTCTATATGTGCCGGCCAAAGGAGACTACATACCTCTGGACGAATGGCACTGTACCCTATACGGTCAGATAATAGAATATGAGACAGGTAAACATTTGGAGTATAAAGACGGAGTAGCACTGCTTGATAGTGTTCCGACAGACATATATACTTTCCAAGATGATTATTACTATATGTTGGGCGACAATTCCCCCGACTCCAACGACAGTCGCTATTGGGGCTTTGTGCCGGGAAGGTTCATTATAGGAGTGGCTACCCGAATCCTCTACTGTCGTGACCGTCAGACGGAACGTTTTCGCTGGGACAGACTATTTAAGCGGATATGATTTTAAATATCTTTTTTCGTATTGTTTTAATTGATTTTCATTAATTTTGGGCTGATAACTATTTTATGAGGAAACCTTTGTATTACTATAACTTTAAAAACATGAAAAGGGCATTGATTTGTCTTGGTGTTTCGCTGTCTCTTAGCTTGGTGACGGCGGCACAGGATGCGTTAACTCGTGTACTGTCGATGAGTGATGTGATTCGTTTGGCGCAGGAAAACTCCGTGAGCGGTAGAAGTTACAGGAACATGTATCTCTCATCTTATTGGAGTTTTCGGTCATTTAAGGCCGATTACTTGCCGTCGCTGAGTTTGAGCGCAAATATTATGAACTTCAATCGTTCTTTAGTAGCTCTACAAGATTACAATACGGGTACGTATAGTTATCGTACTAATTATAATCTTTCTAACTCCGGAACGCTGTCACTATCTCAGAAAATTGCGGCAACCGGAGGTAGTCTGCAACTATACTCGGAGATGAGCCGGTTGGATCAGTATCAGTCTTCGCATCAGACTACATACTATGTACAGCCTATTAATCTGTATTATCTTCAGCCGTTATGGGGATTCAACAGCCTGAAATGGAATAAAAAGATAGAGCCTAACCGTTATGAGGTGGCCAAACGTGAGTATTTAGAGAGAATGGAGCAGGTGACACTTACCGCTTCGCAGTATTTCTGGAGCTATGCATCTGCACGTGTCAGCTATGATATGGCTTTGCAGAACTTTGCGCAGAGCAAACGGCTCTATGATATGGCTAAGACACGTTTTGTGATGGGTATCATTACAAAGGACAATCTTTTGCAGCTTGAGCTGAAGGTTTTGAATGACTCGCTATCGATCAACTCTCAGGATGTGAGTTTTCGTTCGGCACGTAACAGACTCTGTTCTTACATAGGGTATCAGGAAGATACGGATATATCTCTGAATATACTCTATTCAATTCCGGATATTGAACTCAGTTATGATGATGTGCTTGATAAATCGCTTAATAATTCTTCTTTTAGCCTTTCTCAGTTGATATCCAAATTGGAATCGGAACAGTCGGTAGATCAGGCTGAGTCACAGCGAGGTGTTACAGCTTCACTGAAAGCCACATTCGGACTTTCGAATAATAATGATTCATTTAGTGCTGCATTCAATAATCTACAGGATCAGGAGATAGTAGGAATGAGTATATCCATTCCTATCTTGGACTGGGGGCAGAGTGAGGGACGTGTGAAGATGGCCCGTGCCCAGGCTGAGACTACAAAGTTCAGATTGGAGCAGTCTCTGCAGGATTATAAGCAGGACCTATTGGTAAAGGTGATGCAGTTCAACAATCAGCGTACTCAGTGTGAGATCTCCAAACGTGCTGCCGACATAGCCGAGGAGAGCTACCGGTTGGCTCTTGAGAATTTCGGAAACGGCTCTATGTCTGTCACAGACCTGAATTCTTTACAGAATGAACGTGATAATGCGCGTCAGACTTATGTGAACAATGTGAGTAGCTATTGGAGCTATTATTTCACAATCAGGGGGTTGACTCTGTTTGATTATGCTTCGAACACAAACATTAGTACTGAATTTGATAATTTGATAAAATGATACTGTTATGAGATACAATTTTTTTTATTCTTTGGTATGTTTTTCCGCACTGCTGTGTGTGATAGGTTGTAAAAACGGTAATAAGGGTTCCGAAGAGAAGCCGGAAGGTGAGATGGCAAAACAGGAATATACTGTTGAGAAAAATGAGGTTACTGTGGTGTCTCTTGAAAGACGTAGTTTCAATAAACAATTGGTTTGTAACGGACGTTTGGAGGCTGTACAGCGCAGTGACGTGAGTTTTCAAAGTTCGGGAATAATAGCTTCGATAAAAGTAAAGGAGGGTGATGCGGTTAAAAAAGGTGCCGCTTTGGCTGAACTCGATCGTGAGTCGCTGGAGTCTTCCATGAAATCTGCACAGCTCTCATACGACAAATCTGTCATTACACTGGCAGACAGATTATTGGATTATGGTTTTACATTGGCCGACACGGCTTCCATTCCGGCGGATACACGCAGAACAATATATATCAATACGGGTTATGCCGATGCCATGCTTTCTTATGAGAATGCTCAGCGTAACCTGAGAAATGCCGTTCTGAAGGCTCCTTTTGCAGGAAAGGTGGTCAGCATCAAGGCTAAGGAGTATGAAAATGCCGGAGGCGTATTCTGTACCATGATAGATGATTCATATATGACAGTGCGCTTCAACGTATTGGAGACGGAATATGGTTTTGTGAAGTTGGGGCAGAATATAAAGGTGACTCCATTCAATGACAATCGTATATCGATATCGGGTACGGTGATGTCGATAAATCCTTCTGTTGACAATAACGGCCAGATAGCGGTTACGGCACGGGTGCGTAATGACGGAAATCTGCTCGATGGAATGAACGTAAAGGTTATCATAGAAAATACTGTTCCGGGTAAGCTTGTGGTGCCTAAGAGTGCCGTGGTGATAAGAGACAATATGGAGGTGATGTTCCGTTATGTGGCAGGTCGCAGTTTGTGGACATACGTTCATGTGCTGATGAGCAATACGGAAGAATATGTGATTGAGGCCAATGAAGAACGCGGTGCAAGCATCAGTGTAGGTGATACGGTTATTGTTTCGGGCAATCTGAATTTGGGCGATGATACTCCTGTCAAACTGACGGAAAAATAAACGATATCATGTTTAAGGGATTGATTAAAAGACCGATTGCGGTCGTTATGGTGCTGATAGCGGTTTTGGTGTTGGGTATTGCCGCCATTCGTATGCTGCCGGTATCATTGGTGCCCGATATCGATATACCGCAGATTACTGTGCAGGTGACTTCACCGAATAAATCGGCACGTGAACTGAATGAGACCATGATGGCGCAACTGCGCAGTCAGTTGGTGCAGGTGGCTCATCTGAATGATATAGTATGTGAGACAAAAGACGGTAGCGGTCATATCACCATGACTTTTGATTATGGTGCCGATGCCGATTATATATTTATCGACGTAAATGAGAGGATAGACCGTACCATGAACGGCTGGCCGCGTGATGAGGAGCGTCCTACGGTGATACGTGCCAGTGCTACGGATATTCCGGCTTTCTTTGTGAATATTACATTGGCAGAGGAAGATAAAGATTTTAAACCGGATGATATCAATACCGTGTCGCC
>CAZYFO010000122.1:0-3881 GCA_964646955.1 uncultured Bacteroidaceae bacterium
AGTAAGAAACCGTTTATAAAATGAAATCTTTTCATGGTTGTTCATCAGTGTATTAGGACCTCAATTCCATTGCCGGTTCTCTCGGCGTACCTGATCTTCTCTATTATCTTCTCAAACGCCACCTTGGACTGTGTCAGATAGCCGCGCATGGTGTTGAACCCGACTAAGATACAGCCATGTGTGTTTATCACCGAATTTCCCGGATGAATCATTATGCCGGTGAAGTGGGGTACATCCTTCAGGTACGGCACGAGTCTTTTGAATTTGGTAGAGAAACCCATCTCCACCGTGTAACACCCTTCGGGTATTGCCGTCTTACCCGAAACCTTCGTCTCACTTTCCCAGTCTATGCAGTGAGGTTCCAGAGTATTACACACCCAGTGTCCGCCTATGTACAGTGAACCAATAGTGTACTCATCTTTATAGTGCTTGCGGTGCACCTCAATAGTCATTTTTGCCATGGTCATTAAGATATTTTCTTCCACATGTTAGGCCCCATCCTTACTATCCATCCGCTCTTGTGCCAACGGCTCAATACCATGTTCACACGAGTACTGAACCCCGTTTCGCGGCGCATACGTATCAGCGTCTCCGTATCGAACTCATCAGGCAGACAACGATACATAATCTTCACCGAAGTATTGGAGTATGGACCTCCCGAATCTACATCACTCTCCGAGCCGCAACTGTCGCAACAGTTGTTCATCACCTCATTCATCTTACGTCCGAAAATATCCAGCTGTTGAGTAAGCACGTAAGATGCAATCCATTGTGCAAAGTTCAACACCATATCGATCTCCTGACGTTCACACAGTAGCATAGCCAGCACACCGGCCCGAAATCCAATCACCCCTGCACGACGGCGAAAGATATCCAATGCCGGATTGTCCTGAGTCTCTAAGTATTCACTTCGTCGTGCTTCTAACCAACTATTGATGCGTTCTCTGACACGTGGCACATCATAGTGAATCGTGCCGTTTGTCAGTGAGGCATCCATAGGATTACCCTCATCCATCAGGTATGTCACCCAGTGCTGAATCTCATTCTCTTCCTCTTCAGAGAGAGTTCCCAGTACAGGTATCGGTGCTCCCAGCATATCAGGCAATTGTGCGAAACATACACGGCTCACCAATCCGTTCTCCACATCAGAAAAGAAACGCTTCACGGCAGACGGAGTACCGCACATCAGCAGGTTGTAGTAAATCTCCACCATGGCCGACCATGAAGTCTCACTAAGATAATCCTGACCACCAACACTATTGTCGAACGCCTGGCGTAGCAAGTCATCCTTCTGACACCAGGCACCGGCTTTCTGTCCCTTGGTCAGTGTATCTATCTCTTCCACAAAAGAGAAACAATGCTCCCCGCCGGCACAGTCCAAACGTTTGAAAAGCATGGCGTTACTGCATAGCGGAGGCAATACACGTATCTTCACACGCGGATCCTCCGGTAGCTTCTGAGCATTCTTCATGGCTTTCTTCTCCTCAATGTACTGACGTTCCACTTCACGTGCCACTGCATCTTGAGCCATCACCTTACCGAGTAATTTGTTTACCAACGTACGCGTGAAAGACTTACCGCTGGCTTGTGGTGCCACCACGCAACTGATGAAACTCAACGAATGCATACTGCCATCGATGTACGTTGAGCGTACTTTTGTAGCCAGAGTTCCCAGTATGGAGAGCGAAGCTATTACTACAGCAGCATGATAATCTTCAGGATAAGGCTTCACCAATAGCTGAAACAGACGTGGCAGTTCAGGCATCTGCAGAGCCTGCAAGGCCGCCACCTGTGATGCATCCATCGTATCATTTGTCAGCTCTCTGAAAGCAGTCATTTCCGTCTCACACTCTTTTATGATACGAGCCAGATTTGGTGGCATTGATGCACTTCTTACAGTCGATATGGCACTTGTCACAGTCAGACGTGCTTCTTCATAGGAAAGTCCCCAATACGGAATGACACTCATCACATGGTTTACATTGAAATCGCAGATATAACGCAGCTCACGAGCCAGCTTAAACAGAGTTGTATTACGTTCACCCTCCACAGGATCACCATCCACACCCAGTGCAAACAGCAGACGGCTGATGATGGTAGAGTAGGCTATACCCTTGAAATTCATGCTGTAACCGCCGCTCTTAGCAGAAACAACGGCATTTGCCGGAGAATCGGCCTTCTTCTGTGAAGCCGTAACTTCTGTTTTTGGAGCTGATTGTTTTATCAAATCGTTCGGTTTAGGGAATGAAATTGGGGCCGTAATCACCGCCGGCAAATGAATTTCCGGAGTGTTGTTTTCGTTTTTTATGGTATTAGATTTTAATTGAATAGTGCTTGTATCTGTTCCTGTGCCTGTTTTTACTTCTGTTTTTGTGCCTGTCTTTTCATTCGTTCCTGCCTCTGAGAACAGTGCATCTTCATCCAGATACAGAAAGTAAGAGCGAGGCACAGCAAACGAAATGCGGGACAGGTCTTTTACCGCCGGATCGGCGTTCTGTAGTTCCAGCTTCATCTCAAACCACTGCTTGGCCTGTATGACCGTCATCCCCGGTGGAACGCGAAATACTATTCGCAGTCCCATGGTGGACGGTGTTATGTGCGCTAGCACCGCACCTAGTTCACGAGCCTGCAGCTCTATCTCCTCCCATAGTTTGCGCGGATGGTCTATACCATCTACATCGACTAAAGCCAGGCCACTGGGCACGGCATCGGCCGCACGTCTGTGTCCCGAAGGGAATGAAGCCAGAAAACAGAATCCCGGCAACTGTTTTTTGAGTGGAGCAATCTGCTCATTCTTGATGAGCTTGCGTACATCTTCTGTCTTGGCGGCACGGTATTCAACCATTGCCAGGTAGATACGTTTGCAGATCTTACTCACTTCTACATCGTCAATGATTTCGTTGAATCTTTGACGAGTACATAACTCCGTCAGGGAGTTGATTCTTTTAATCGAATCGAATTTTTTCATTGTATCAAATTTTTGTTTTTAAAAAGTTATGCCACAAAGTTCAGAACAGAAATTCGGTTTTGCAATAGCCGGCTAACATTGGATAACAAAATAGTTTGTAAGCCACATACAGACAGTTAGTTAAGTCAATTTGTCGTAAAGTCACAAAAGTCACAAAGTCACAAATGTGATAAATGCATTTTTCCACTTATTTGCCCAATGAATTTTGTGGCAATATTAGTATAACCTGAAAATATAACTACGTTGTAGCAATATATACATCTAAAAATTATATATATAATAATTATTATTCCTGGTTGTAGCAATGTAATACTACCAATAGAATTATATATAATACTTAGTAATTAATACATGTATTATTATTAAAATATAAAGAGGTTCGCGAAGCTCAAGTTCTCCGCTAAAACCTAAAAACAGTAGAATCACAATTGTGACTTTGTGACTTTGTGACAGATCATCGTCTTTCCCATCGGACATTACCATGGTAATTACCATCCGAGTAGCACTGTTTTTCCGGTGCCTGTGCACACTCATTTCAGTAACAGCGTGCAATTACCGAAGAATTAGTGCACAGTAACCGTCGTATTTGTTAAGTGTTATCTTGAAAACAGTTAACTGTTTCTACGGAATCTGTTAACTGATTCGACGGTAACAGTTAACTGTTTCTACGAAAATCACGTTGTCATGGTAATTACCACCACAACGTGATTTTGGGGTGTACAATCTGAAAAAAGCTGCCGTAACTTTGTACTGTCAGCGGTAAGGAACAAACCGCCGACAAACAGAAACCGTAAGAATATTTATAAACTAAAACCAAAAGAAAAACTATGGCAAAGATCCAAGTAATTACCCGCAAGAAACGTCTCGCATTGTTAGATGCAGACAAGTACGTAACCAGCGCAGTGCGCTATTC
>CAZYFO010000123.1:0-2268 GCA_964646955.1 uncultured Bacteroidaceae bacterium
CGATGAAAAGAACCTGTCTTTATGACAATCATGTAGAGTTGGGCGCATTGATTAGTCCTTTTGGGGGCTTTCTAATGCCTATTCAATATACGGACATTACCCGTGAGCACCTGGCGGTGAGAAACGAAGTGGGTATGTTTGATGTTTCACACATGGGTGAGATCTTTGTAAGCGGTCCCGATTCAGAGAAGTATATCAATCATATTTTTACCAATGACATACGCGGATGCAAGGATGGCAAGGTGATATATGGTATGATGCTCTATCCCGACGGTGGCGTAGTGGATGATCTATTGGTTTACAAAGAGTTTTCCGAGGATCATTTCCTGTTGGTTGTGAATGCTTCAAACATTGATAAGGACCATAGTTGGATGTTGCAGCAGGCCAAGGGCTATGATGTGCAGATTGTTAATGCGTCTAACTCGTGGGGACAGATAGCTATTCAGGGTCCTTTGGCAGAGAAGACGGTGCTTGAGGTGATGGGTCTCAAGTCTGCGGAAAGGCTGAGTTTTTATGAGTTCTGCTATGACCTTTGGAATGACAATTCAGTGATAGTAAGCCGTACCGGTTATACCGGAGAGGACGGTTTTGAGATCTATCTTAATAATAAGGATACGGTTAAGCTATGGAATCTTCTGTTGGAGGCAGGAGTGGAGCCTTGTGGTTTGGGTTGTAGGGATACGCTCAGATTTGAGGCCGGAATGCCGTTGTACGGTGACGAGCTGAGTGAGAATATTTCTCCTGTTATGGCTGGTTTAGGTATGTTCTGTGCCATGAATAAGGATGAGTTTATCGGGCGTGAGGCAATAGCTGAGCAGATGAAGAACGGCACCGCACACAAGCTGGTGGGTATTGAGATTGAGGATAGGGCTGTACCACGTGCCGGATATGCTGTGGAGGATGAAAACGGAAAGGAGGTAGGTATTGTAACTACTGGATATCACTCAATATCTTTGGATAAGAGTATCTGTTTCGCACTTGTTGACAGCGAATTATCGAAGATGGGTACTCCACTGTATATCAGAATACGTCGCAAGGTTTTCCCGGGCAAGGTGGTAGGCAAGCGTTTCTATAAGACAAAATATAAAAAATAATACACGGTTATGAATAAAGTAGTCGAAGGTCTCCGTTATAGCGAGACTCATGAGTGGGTTAAGGTTGAAGGCGATATCGCAACAATCGGTGTTTCGGATTTTGCACAGAAGGAGATGGGTGCCATCACTTATGTGGACTCTCCTGAGGTGGATGATGAGTTCAATAAGGGCGATGAGTTCGGAGCATTGGAGAGCGTGAAGGCTTCCAGCGATCTGTATTGTCCTGTTTCCGGTACTGTTGTGGAGGTTAATGACGTTGTTGTGGATTCTCCCGAATCGGTTAATAAGGACGCGTTCTCAAACTGGCTTATCAAGGTCAAAATGTCTGATGCTTCTGAGTTGGATGATCTGTTGGATGCTGCTGCCTATAAAGCGTTAACCGAGAAGTAATGACAGGATTTTCATATTTTCCTCAGACGGAGGAGGATATCCGTGAGATGTTGTCACGCATAGGCGTGCACTCTATGGATGATTTGTACAGCGATGTCCCTGCCGACTTTTTGCATAAGGGTGAATATGATTTGCCTGATTCCATGTCCGAGCAGGAGGTGAGAGAGTTTTTTGAGCATCTTTCCGATATGAATCCCAAGATGAAGGTATTCGTTGGGGCTGGTGCTTATGATCATTATACTCCGGCAGTGATTCCTTATATCACTTCCAGGTCTGAGTTTCTGACGGCCTATACTCCGTATCAGTGTGAGATTTCTCAGGGTACGCTGCGCTATATTTTTGAATATCAGAGCATGATGTGTAGCCTGACCGGACTTGATGTAAGTAATGCATCTATGTACGATGGTCCTACTGCTGCTGCTGAGGCTATGCGTATGGCTATTGCATGTACCAAGAAGAAGAGCCGTGTTTTACTCTCGGCTTCTTTACTTCCTCAAGTTCGTAGTGTGGTTGAGACATATGCCAAGTTCTATGGTGTTAATATAGATATTATAGGCCTGGATAACGGCCAGACCTCATTGGAGTCCATGAAGAGTCTGATGGAGGCTGACGATGTGGCCGGAGTGATAGTGCCTTCTGTAAACAGATTCGGTATTATTGAGGATCTGACCGGTTTTGCCGATGAGATTCACGCACACAAGGCTATCATGGTAGAGTATTGTGATCCTTCGGCATTGGCGGTATTGAAGACTCCTGCCGAGTGGGGAGCCGATGTGGCGGTGGG
>CAZYFO010000123.1:2368-3501 GCA_964646955.1 uncultured Bacteroidaceae bacterium
GAGCTATGAAATATTACGATAAACTGATATTTGAGCTCTCTAAGAGCGGTAGAACCGGATATTCACTGCCATCGGGTAGTGTATTCAGAAAAGGCGCTGAGATACCTTCCTCCCTGTTGAGAGCTGAGGCTCCTATGCTTCCTGAGGTAAGTGAGATGGATGCTGTACGTCACTATACTAATCTTTCACAGATGAATTTTGGTGTTGATACGGGCTTCTACCCACTGGGTAGCTGTACCATGAAGTATAACCCAAAAATAAATGAGGAAGTGGCTAATATGCCTGGCTTTCTGAGACTGCATCCGTTACAGGATGAGAGCTCTGTGCCTGGCGTGAAAAAGATATATGAGGGACTTGATGCCGCATTGGCTTCCATTACAGGAATGAAGCATTTTACCTTCAAGCCTTGTGCCGGTGCTCACGGAGAACTGACGGGTCTGATGATAATGCGCTCATATCATATCTCACGCGGAGATGATAAGCGTACCCGTGTGATTGTGCCGGATAGTGCTCACGGTACCAATCCTGCCAGTGCTGCTGTGTGCGGCCTGGAAGTGGTGGAGGTTAAATCGGGTGCAAATGGGCTGGTGGATGTGAACGATTTGCGTCCGCTGTTGGATGATACGATTGCAGGTATAATGATGACCAATCCCAATACTTTGGGGCTGTTCGAGAGAGATATAAAGGAGATTGCAGATATGGTTCATAAGGCAGGCGGTCTGCTCTATTATGATGGCGCCAATATGAATCCTCTGGTGGGTAAGGTGCGTCCCGGTGATATGGGATTTGACATTATGCATCTGAATCTGCACAAGACGTTCGCTACTCCTCATGGAGGCGGCGGTCCGGGCAGCGGTCCTGTAGGTGTGTCCGAAGAGTTGGTGAAATTCCTTGATATTGATGTATCGGGCTTTAATGGCAACTTCGGCGTGATGCTTAGGGCATATGCCTATATTCTGATGCTCGGCAAAGAGAATGTAAAGATGGTAGGGCCTCTGGCTACGCTGGGTGCCAACTATATAAAGGAGTCTCTGAAGGATGCTTATAAGTTGCCTATTGAGACTGTATGCAAGCATGAGTTTGTGTTTGACGGACTAATAAATGATGGGGCACGTGAGGGGAAAGATGGTGCT
>CAZYFO010000124.1:0-2089 GCA_964646955.1 uncultured Bacteroidaceae bacterium
CCGCCAACTATGGAAATGAAATGCCGCCAACTATGGAAATGAATGAATTATTTATTACCTTTACATTCGAATTATAAATGTAATTTATATGGATAATTACAAACATCGCGTAGTTGACAACTTGCTTGAAAGAAAGTTGAGAGGCAAGGGCGCTGTACTTATACAAGGTGCTAAATGGTGTGGCAAAACGACCACTGCCGAGCAAAGGGCCAGAAGCATATTATATATGGACGACCCTCAAAAGAAAGCTCAAAACCTACAAATGGCTGAATTCAATATGCAACGACTGTTACAAGGTGATGCTCCGCGGTTGATAGATGAATGGCAGCTTGCACCTCAAATATGGGATGCTGTGAGGTTTGAAGTTGATCACAGAGACGCTATGGGGCAATTTATTCTTACAGGTTCCGCTGTCCCTGCCGACAAACAGAAAATAAGCCATAGCGGCACAGGCCGTTTTGCATGGCTCACCATGCGTCCCATGTCATTGTATGAGAGCGGTGATTCTACAGGTGAAGTCAGCATCGGGCAGTTGTTTGATTCAGATGAAACAATTGACGGCTATTGTAAACAAGAACTTATTGACATCGCATTTCTTATCTGTCGCGGAGGGTGGCCACGGGCTGTTTCTTTGGATAGAGATATCGCATTAGACCAGGCAAGAGATTATGTGGATGCGGTAACCGATTCCGATATCTCTCGTGTCGATGAAGTAAAACGTGACCAGGAGACGGCACGCAGACTGATGCGATCGTATGCTCGTCATCAAGGTTCGCAAGCTACCATTGGAACAATGCGTGAAGACATGACTGCAGGTAGTGCTTTTGAAATAAGTGAACGTACAATTACTTCATACATAAATGCCTTAAAACAAATTTTTGTCATTGAAGATATGCCCGCGTGGAATCCTAATCTGAGGTCAAAGACAGCTATAAGAACTTCGGATACACACTATTTTGTGGATCCTTCTATTGCCACAGCTGCTTTGGGCATTGGTCCTGATGATTTGATGAACGACCTGAATACGATGGGGCTGTTATTTGAGACTATGTGCGTGCGCGATTTGAGAGTCTTTGCCGAAGCTTTAGATGGAAATGTTTACCATTATAGAGACAAAAACGAACTCGAATGTGATGCGGTGATTCATCTCCGCAATGGAAAATACGGATTGATTGAAATCAAACTCGGAGGCGAGACCCTGATAAATGAAGGAGTGAGAACCTTGACTGCCTTTGCCTCAAAAATTGATACCGGTGAGATGAGGGCACCTTCATTCATGATGATACTTACGGCCATAGGGAATTTTGCATATCGGCGTGACGATGGAATTCTGGTTGTTCCATTAGGTTGTCTAAAAGATTGAATTGATAGAGTTTGTTAGAGTCTCCTTCCAGGAAAAAACACCCGCCCGCATGCGTGGCCTTTTGAGCCGTTTTTGCCACGCATGAAATACCATCGAACGCTTGCATGAGCACTCACCCTCTCCGGCACCTGCAAAGGTGATTTCGGGCTATAATCAAAAAAGAGATGGAACCGCATCTCACGACGCAGTTCCATCGGGGTAGAAAGGCAGAAAAACTATTGTAACGACAGATAGGTGGTTGTGTGTTTTCGTAGGGTTTATCACTTCAGGGCGTGATACTCTGCTTTGGCATCGAAGCAGGGACAATCCTTGGTTACTCCCGGGAAGTCTCGGTGACCTTGGACCTGGGCTTGGGGGTAGAATTGTTTCAGATACCGTATCAGGTGGATCATGGAGGCTTGTTGGGCCTCCGTTCTTGTGTCAGCCGGGACTAAATTTCTCTTTCCTTTAATACCCCTCCGGCCACCTTCGTAGCAGATGGCGACGGATTCCTGGTTGTGGTGATGGACGTGGGCGCCTTGGTAGATTATGCTGCGGCAGGGGACTATTTCGCCGGAGCGACGCACATAGAAATGGTAGCCTATCTCCTCGAAACCCTTTTTGCGGTGGTCGCTGCGTAGCTGTTCTACGGAGTACGGACAATCTTCGGGTGTAGCCGAGCAGTGTATTACTATATAGCGTACCGATGGTGGATTGAGCAGTATCATGGTGGTTAGTGCAATAGAT
>CAZYFO010000124.1:2189-3400 GCA_964646955.1 uncultured Bacteroidaceae bacterium
AGTGCAATAGGTTAGTGCAAGAACTGATGCCAAGGCTGGTGAGTATGGCGATGATCATTTCACATACGCGCAGGACGAAGTCCATCCAACGATTATTGTGTTCGGCAGGCTCGGATGTTTGGTTTGTTTGGTTTGTTTGGTTTGTTTGGTTTGTTGATTCTGACATGATATTAGCTGTTTTGATTGTTAGTAAAAAAAGTGAGCGGGGATAGCTGACGACTGCCGTGTATGCTGTTTCAGCTGAGAGAAGCTCTCCGGACCTGCAGTCCGCGCCCCGCTCACCTAATCAGATGTTAGAGCCGTTAAGGCTGTGTTGTTGTAGGAGGTGTGTTTGTAGCGCCGCTGTTAGTGCCTGTACCTGTGTCTGCGCCTGTGCCGGCGGTATCGTCGGTATCGTCAGTATCGGATGTAGGCTCTTCCTTGGCGGTCTTCCAGACGTAGTAAACGTTGAAGTAGTTGATTACTTCGTTGATTCGGTCTATCAGGCTTTGGGCCGATGCGACCTTGGCGGCGTTCTCTTCAGTGACTTTCTGATTTGAGGCGATGAGCAGGTAGGGGGCCATCATACTCCAGGACTCTTCGATGTCGGTACGTAGTTTTTTGATTTCGTTCAGAATGGCGGTTGAACGCTCCTCGTTTCTTGCTAAGAAGGCTTCCTGGAACTTGTTGTTGCTCTCTTCGAGTGCGGTGAGCGACTCTGCGGTGATTCCGATGCCTGACAACACTTCTTCAGGGAACTTTCGCAAGTCCAATAGAAATCCGCGCATGTGGGCTGTCTCGGCAGAGTAGTCTTCGGCGCACATGCTCAGCGGGTAGGTGGTCAGAAGCGGTGATACTTTGTTGTAGGCCTGACGGGTGCTTTCACTGGAACTGGTACCTGCAGCCTTGATGATCCACCAGAGTGCACGGAACTTTCCGTCGCGATCGGCATCGAAATCGACCATGGCGGCAGTCTGGCCGCTTCCGCGGAATGAGTTGACAAGGTCGGCCAAGCGCTCTTCCATGTTTTGCATGTAGGCAACTGTTTCTGCCGGCACACCGAAGTCTGCAGCGATTTTTGACTTGTCAAGTTCGGTCATTCTGTAGTGACAGAACTGTGAATAACGTGCATTCGAGAGTGACCCGAGTGAGATGGTTGTAAATGAGTACGACATAGTTTGTTTTGTGTTTAAAAGGTTAATATTTAGTCTTGCGACTATTAGATTCAAGTA
>CAZYFO010000125.1:0-3399 GCA_964646955.1 uncultured Bacteroidaceae bacterium
ACACAAAGGACACTTTCTCCGGATCGTCCTAACCCTATTACATGTACAGGGCATGCAGATCTCATTCAGACCCCAGAAGGAGATTGGTGGGCCGTATTCTTAGGAGTGCTTCCATATGAGACTGATAAATTCTGTAATACGGGAAGAAGTACATTTATGTTGCCAGCCCGTTGGGAAAACAACCAACCCATAATTCTCGATGAAGGAGCTATAGTACCGACATTCGTAGAAAAGCCGAAGAGTTGTAAAACAACTACATCGACATATGGTAATTTCAGCTACAAAGACGAATTTGATGGTGAGAAAGATTTACGCTGGATGTCTCTGAGAGGACCTGCAGATGAATGGAGCCGAATAGAAAACGGTAAACTTATAATTGAAAAACGTGAAATAAGCCTTAGTGATCGTGCCACTCCATCCATGTTATGTCAATGGATGAAACATGCATATTTCAGTGCTGAAACATCCGTCCATTTTGTGGCAGGCGACACTACTGAAATGGCCGGCATAACTTGTTATATGAGTGATAGTAATTGGTTTGCATTCGGATTATCTCGTTCGCAGGAAGGCTATCCACAGATACGTGTTATCACAAGATCTCAAAACAAGCTTGAAGGCGGTACTTCGAAATATCATGCCGATATTTATAAACCATTACCATCAAAGGCTGATGATATGAATATTTGTCTCAAAGTTGTTGCCAAAGGTATGACCATGGATTTCTATTATTCGCTTAATAACGGCAAAAAGTGGAAAAAGTTGGGTCCATCATTCGATGCAACACAATTGAGTGTTGCAAAAGCCGGAGGATTTACTGGAGCCGTGGTAGGTTTGTTTGCAACTTCAAGCATTGAGCAAACCACACCCGTCGGATTTCCACGGTAATTAATGCCATAAGACCATAACTGACGAAGCAAAATAAGAATTTATTGGCAGATAAAAGATTTTTTTAATAGAAGTATGAAGTTTAAAAATAAATCATTACTTTTACGCGCTTAATGGGATAATCAATAGTGCTTATTGATTCTCGATTGTTTACTAATTGAATATTTGAAATAACCTAAACAAAATAATTATGAGTATTTTAAGTCCTAAAAAACTTTTAATCAGGCTCTCGGTAGCGGCTACCATTCTATGTGTAGGGTTGCTACAGGTGAGTTGTCTTGAGAAACAAGCACCGGGTAACCGTTATACCTTCACAGGTAAGACTGTAGCTCAGTTCTTGGAAGATTACAAAGATCCTACAAAAGTTGGAGAAAGTGAATTCAGTTCCTTCATTATGGTTGTAAAGAGAGTTGGTCTTTGGGACCGCTTGAAGACCTATGGAGAATATACCTGTTTTGCTCCAACCAATGATGCTTTCGAGGCATATTTCCTTGCTCAAGGAAACGGGTACAATCTTGAATCGCTACTAAACGACAGTATGATGTGCGATACAATTGCTCGTACTCACTTGGTAAACTACCCAATATATACTACAGATTTAAATGCTGCTTTGGTTCCATATCCTAACTTGTTGGACAGACAGATGAAGGTAGCATATACAGACTCCATAGACAGCATTAAGGTTGAAACAGCTTACTGGATTCAGGATAAAGTCCGCATCATTGAAGCTGATGACTCCGTTCAGAACGGTGTTGTCCATGTAATCAGCGGTATCATTCCTCCAAGTAACAAGTTGATTGGTGACGAGATAAAATTAGATAGAAACATCACTCTTTTCGCTGAGGCTATGAAATTGACTCGTTACGCCGATCAAGAGTTGTGGAGATATCAGGATATGAATTATAAGACACCACAAGGTGACTCTTGCGTCATGGGTAAAGGTGTCCAGTACAACACCGGTAATGAAAAAGGAGAACGTGGTTATTTCTATGAAAAGAGGTACTTTAAATATACCGGATTGATTGAAACTGACGCCGTTTTCAATGCAAATAGCATTTACAACATCGACGATCTTAAGGTCCTTGCCAAGACAGCATATGGTTCTAACGCGGATGATAATCGTTTTACTAGCCCCAACAACTATCTGTATAAGTTTGTTGCATACCACTTCCTTCCGGAAGCTATGGGTTATAACAACTTCAACGTAGCGGAAGTAACAACGGGAGACGTAAACTCTAAGATTCTTGAAAACAATTATAAGAAGAAAGATGATAATCAAGCATTAATTGGTGTTGAAGACTTCTTTGAAACAATGCTCCCTAACTCAATAATGAGAATCAGCACTCACAAAGGCAAGGTATTTATCAATAGAAAAGGCTACAAAGTTAAAGCTGAAAAAACTGATGTTGAGGTTGCTGGTATTGAGATAGATCCTAATTCATTACATAGCGCCGCAACGAACGGTCTTTATCACTACATTAAAGGTATCTTGTTATATGACAATAATACCCGTAATGTCACTCTTAACACTCGTATGAGAATTGATGCATCCACATTGTCTCCGGATTTCATTAACAGCGGAGGTAGAGGTGGCCAGAACTCACTCTCTAACGGTAGTACCGGAATGAAAAAAGGATTCGTGAAAAACGTCAATTTCTCTGAAAGAACGAAATTGTTCATGCGTCACAGAAACTCTGGTTTCGCATGTTACGAAGGTGATGAGGTGCTTGTAAAAGGCGTATATGATATTTGGTTCAAGATTCCACCTGTACCATTCGAAGGAACATACGAAGTTCGTTTAGGTTATTTTGCGATGTCCTCTCGTGGTGTAATCCAGCTCTATTTCGGAGAGATGGCTGATGAAAATCAGAATCCTAACGATTATCTAACTCCACGTGGTATTCCTTTGGATTTAAGAATGGATGGAAAGAACCCAAGAATCGGTTGGTTCAATGATGATGAAGTAACTGATATACCTGCAGAAGATAAGTCAATAAGAAACCGCGGTTATATGAAGGGCCCTGACACATATGCGAATTACAGAAACAATCCAGGCACTATTAGAAGAATTCTTGTAACTGAGGATCTCAAAACTGACAAAAACTATTTCATTCGTGCTAGACAGGTGCTTGATGATGACAACGCAGAGTTCCCATTTGACTATATTGAGTTAGTACCAAAAACTATTTTCGCTGGGGATAAACCTGAAGATTGGCATTAGAAAATTGAAACATAATAATCAAAAAGGAGAAGCAATTTTTTGCTTCTCCTTTTTTTATCCGTACTAAGTAAATATATTGGTTGATATGGATTTTGTATTGAATACCCATACATTAATATTGTCATCTCTATTTAATGGTAGAATACAAATATTGCGCTTAAGAACGAAGAAGTTCTTAGCTTAAAAGAGAAACATGCATTAGTATAATATCATTTAGTACCCAGTATAGATTTTATTGTAATTCATATTTGTGATAGTATAATTCATTTCAGCATCTCAATCAAAATCATTTT
>CAZYFO010000126.1:0-3351 GCA_964646955.1 uncultured Bacteroidaceae bacterium
ATCGTACTATATAAAACGTGGTTCAAAGTTAAATCATTCTCATATCATTGACGTAAAAAATCAATATATTTTTCAATTTGACTATCAAATGAAAAAACTGTTTTTGATGCTTTTATGCAATTGTTCGAATACACATAATATTGAGATTCAGTCATATTGGCAAATCTATTAATGTTTTCACTTATAGAATTATAGTCATCATGAGCAGATAAAAGTCCAAAACCATATTTGTTAACTATATCTGCTCCTTCTCCTTCTCCGCAGAATAATATTGGAACACCGGAAGGCAACAAATCAAATATCTTTGACGGTACAGCTCCTGTAATATTATTTGCTAAAGTTACTATCGACAAATCATATCCGGGCATCTCACAATCAATTTGTTTTTTAGAGACAACTCCATGGTAGAATATGTTTTTATCTCCATTTTCAATATAACGGCAAATATCTTCAGTTTGATTTCCACCGCCATAAATATGCATCTCAACACCTAATGCCTTAAAATCAACATTACATATCAGAGAATAAATATTTTGTGCAACTCCCAACAAACCAGCATATACAATTTTCAAAGTCTTACGATTATGAAGAGAATCCGTATTAATACCGCATGAATCCGATGCAGGCCTAAAGAGATTCCTATAAAGAAAACATTTTTTTGAAGGTTGTAACTCCTTAACCCTATTCAGTATTTCCACAGACTGTCCCATCACATCCGTTGCATTTTTATATAAAAAACGTTCTACCATAGATGTAAAACGAAACGACAAACTACCTTCTTTCATGTATCCCAACTCAACGGCAGAGGACGGCCATAAATCAGATACATTAAGTACAGTATGCTTACGAAACACTTTCCCGAAGAGTAATAATGCCGAAGCAGCTACAACAATAGGAGGAGACTGAATAATAACTCTATCATAGCTCCTTATTTTTTTGAAATAAAAAAAATACGACCATAGAGTGAAAGCAAATGAAAACATGGCAAACACTCTTAATACAACATTCTTTGAAACGGTAGCATAAGTCCAGTACCTATGAATATTAATCCCCTCACAAACCTCATGCATTGATAATCTTCCTCTGTATCCTTCAAAGATGCGTCCTTTAGGGTAATTAGGAAGAGACGTAAGCACATCAACATTAATGCCTTTTGAGTACATTCCCTTGGCAAGATTTGCTATTCTACAAGGGGCAGCACCAATCTCGGGTTCGTAGAAAAATGATACGATTAATACTCTCATGCTTTAATAACGCGCCTTATTTAATTTTGTTACTGAACGTCAAGAGTATTTTCCATCAAATATTTAATTATCCTTTCACATGCGTGACCGTCTCCATAAGGATTCAAAGCTTGGCTCATAGAATTGTAATAATTCTCATCATCAAGCAAGCGGGAAATCTCAGAAACAATCTTATTTGAATCTGTGCCTACTAATTTCACTGTACCGGCTTCTACTGCCTCAGGACGTTCCGTAGTATCTCTCATAACCAATACCGGCTTTCCTAATCCCGGAGCCTCCTCTTGTACACCACCGCTATCAGTAAGAACTATGTGACAACGTTCCATCATCAGTACAAATTCGAAGTAATCAAGCGGTTCAATGAAAAAAAGATTCTTCAATTGGCATTTTTCACCGAACATATCATGAATAGGTTTTCTTACATTCGGATTCAAATGCATCGGATATACAAAATCTACATTCGGATACTTTGATGCCAAGCTTTCTATTGCTTTGCAAATATTATCAAAACCGTCTCCGAAGTTTTCTCTTCGGTGACCGGTAATCAATACCATTCTTCTTGATTTATCGTTTAATCGTTTCAAGTCATATCCCATTCTTGATATAATATCGGATAGAGATGCAGATAAACTTATGTCATTTTTTATCTTCTCAACAACAAAATAGAGTGCATCTATTACCGTATTTCCTGTTACCGTTATCTTTGATTCAGCAACATTCTCTTTAAGGAGGTTGTGACGTCCGAATTCAGTCGGAGAAAAATTGTATGTTGCTATACGTCCGGTAATCTGCCTGTTCATTTCTTCAGGCCAAGGGCTATATGGATTATTAGTTCTAAGACCTGCTTCGATATGACCTACAGGTATTTTTTCATAATAACAAGCAAGCGCCGTAGCCATAGAGGTAGTAGTATCTCCATGAACTAACACCAAATCAGGAACCGTCTTTCTTAAGACCTCACCCATACCGTTCAGTACACGGGTAGTGACATCATATAGGTTCTGCCCTTGATGCATAATATTCAAATCATAATCAGGAACAATATCAAACAAATGCAATACCTGATCAAGCATCTCTCTATGTTGGCCTGTGACACATACTATTGTTTGGAATAATTCACTTCTGTTTTTTAAAGCAATCACGAGAGGTGCCATCTTAATAGCTTCCGGGCGTGTGCCAAATACCAGCATTATCTTTTTCATCCTTTACTTTTTTAACGTACCGCAAAAATCCAGAACTTCTATATCAGTCCTGTAATTAAGTTCTGCGAACTGTTTGTGATTAACTAAGAACACGACTATATCCGCTTTTTCGTATGCTTCTTTATAATCTGTAAGTAAGAAAAATTTATGATAAGATATATTAGGTTCCACAACCATTATATTATTGACATCTTCAACCTCATAGACCTCCTTTGCGATTTCCATTGCAGGACTTTCACGCAAATCGTCAATATTAGGTTTGAACGCAAGACCCATAATAGCGACTTTTGGCTGACATCCTTTCTTGCAAGTAAAATCCACAATGGCTTTCAAAATACGTTGTGAGCACCAAACGGCTTTATAATTATTTGTTGAACGAGCTTGAGCAATCAGTTTAGACTCCTCGGGAAAAGCTGAAGTAAGAAAATACGGATCTATTGCGATGCAATGTCCTCCTACTCCGCATCCCGGTTGTAAGATATTTACTCTCGGATGCTTGTTTGCAAGAGTCACCAAGTTCCAAACATTAATGCCAGCTTTATTACAAATTAGTGACAACTCATTTGCAAAAGCAATCTGAACATCACGAGATGCATTCTCAGTAAGTTTACACATCTCTGCAGTCTTACTGTCGGTAGAGTGTAATTGTCCTTGAACAAAGATTGAATAGAATTCTTTTGCCTTGTTCGTAGAAGCCTCATCTATTCCACCGATAACTCTATCATTATTTACAAGCTCGTAGATTACATTTCCTGGAAGAACACGTTCCGGACAGTAAGCGATACTGATTTTTCCAACCAGTTCGGGACGTTCCGAGTATATAATATCTTTCATTTGTTCCGTGGTACCTACAGGTGAAGTAGACTCAATAACGAAAAGGTCTCCTTCTTTCAGATAAGGTATAA
>CAZYFO010000127.1:0-3339 GCA_964646955.1 uncultured Bacteroidaceae bacterium
TGATAGCAAACCTTCCTGCTCATTACTCTTATGCTGATAGCGACGCCATCCATGAAGTGATTCTTCGGAATCATAGGAGAGAAGCGTCGTAATTATTAACTGAAGGGTTAGCCAAAATAACTAACCGACTGATTCTTCCAAAATTGAATGTGATATGAGAAAAATAAATAAAATCGTGTTATCAGTGAGTTGTGTAGCAGCATCTGCAGTGATGATCTATATTAGTAACCAAAGAACAAAGTTTTCTGAAGTTATTTCAAGTAATATAGAAGCTTTAGTTTCAGGTGACGATAATCATGAACCTTATTATCAAGTAACAAAGTATGAACTTGCAAAAAAATTGAGGATTACAAATCTTTCTGGAACAATCACTGGCTTTTGGCTTTTTATGATAATAGAAACTCCAGAAGAATTAGCAAACTTGAATAATCTGGCAAGTCAGAAAGGAATCACATTTACTACTGAGAATGTAGATTGTCATAAAAGAGTTTGTCTAGATACTACTATAGCACAAAATATTGAATGTTTGGGTAATGCAAAACATTTCGAGATGTGTCATTCTAGTTGTGATCATTCAAATAATCAATATTGAACTATGCAAAATAATAAAGTAATAAATTATCTGACATACTTATGTGTGTTACTATGTGTAGGTTGTAGGCAGTTAAGCAACACAACACCTGCAAGTATAGTTATTACTTCAACTGTAGAAGGAACCGATTCGGTTCCTTCTTATCAGGAGATATTTGATTCAATTCAGTTTATTCCTTTGGAGACAAATAAGAAAAGTTTAATTGGTGACATACGTCAACTGATAGTGTCGCATAATAGATTGTTTGTCAGCGATTATGAATCTATTAAATGCTTTTCAATAAATGGCAATTACCTATTTGATGTAGGAGGAAAAGGACGTGGTCCAGGTGAATATACTCAAGCAGCAAACATTTGTTGCGATTCAAGTTATATCTATATATTTGATCAACTGAAATTGTATCAATATGATGTATATACAGGCAGATTTATTAAAAATATCCGTTTGAGCGAGCCGAATGCTTATTCAGTAGTAAAAGACAACTACATTTATTGTTATGGTATGGCTAATGGAATTAAGATATCATGTTATGCCATTGAGGATACCGATAAATCTAAATTGCTTTATGCTCCTCAAAAAGGAGAGACAATAATACCTGTAGAATTTCCATTAATACAATCGGGAAGCAGACTTTTTTATTGTGATCCCTTAAGAGGCATTATATATGAGCTTTCAGATGGTAAGATGAATAAATATCTGTATTACGATATGAAGGATAAATTTATCCCTGAAAAAGAACTCCTAAGTGGAGCCAAATACACTCTATTTGACAATAAAATGTCCTTCTTCGGTAGATCATATATAGCAGATGATATAATTACATTTGATTATTATATTAACAATGAACAAAGAAGGTGTTTAGTCAATTTGAATACGATGAAACATAGGGATTTTGGCATTTTTGAACCGAAACAATCCCATATGATTGAGTCACCTTGGACAATAATGTATTCTGATGATACTTATATCTACGATCTAATCAACCCGGAGTATCTATATGAAGAGAAGTTTATTAATATTCCTGACAAATATGCTTCCTTCGAGAAACTAAGGAAAGCCAAACCTGATGACAATCGAATTGTCAGACGTATAAAACTAAAATATAATCTTTTAAATGAATAAACATTGGTTCTTTCTATGTCATCTTATAATAATTATGATGTGTTTAGTTTCTTGTAAAAAAAATCGAACATATCATATTGTTGATAATTTGTATAATAAGGAGATTACTATCTCGAAAGAGCTAATTCCCATATCAGGATCAGAATTTGACAATATGTATTCTGACCCAGAGGCATCCTTGTTGTTTTGGTTTGATTCTACGGAATGCTCGATTTGTAAATTTGAAAGAATGTCTTTATTTGAAGATATTTTTATTTTTTGTAGAGACTCAGTTGAAGAACATAAAATTAATGTATTAGTATTATTCTCTCCATCTTCTTTTCAAATTGATGATTTTTTTGAAGTGTTGAATAATACAAAAAGTAAGTATCCATTATTATTTGATAAATCAAATCGTTTTAGTTTAGACAATAATTTTCTTCCACATAGTAGAACGTATCATACTTTTTTGTTGGATAAAGATAACAAAATTATTCTTGTTGGTTCTCCAATTGTCAATGAACGTATTTGGACTCTTTATAAATCGACACTAAAAGAATTACTTGTTAATTAATTGTAAAGTATGAATAAAGAAGATTGAAAAAAATATTGTGTAATGGAAAATTAAAAACGTGATTAATTTTGTATGCAGATACGTAATGTAAGGTTAGTAGTTAGTGATGCATTGTTGGCGGGACTTGTAGTCCTGCTAACAGTGTTTCCCCAGATGGACCGGAGTGCTACATCAGATGTCTATATGTTCTGCGTGTGGTATATGGCAGCTTTGTATTTGCTATTTCGCATAGTGCTTACTATTTCGCCGAGAGTGGCATGTTATGTGTTACTTGTGGCTGTGGCTGTTTTCAGCCTGAAGGAGTCATATACCGGTCTGATGCAGCTGTTTGGTCACATCCGTTCCAATCACTACATGTATGCTTGTACCGGCTCTTTCAATAATCCCGGTCCTTATGGCGGTTTCTTAGCCGTCTGTATATGTGTACTTGGAGCGTATGCCATAAAAGGGCGCAATAAAGTATTCAGATATATCACCGGCATCACATCTCTCATAGCACTGATACTACTGCCATCCACTATGAGCCGTACAGCAATACTTGCTGTAGTATGCTCTACACTGTTGTTTGTGGCTTCCACTGATGTAGGCAAGACATTCCTTAAAAAATATCGTATTTGGCTTATCGTGGCTGTGTTGATAGCCTGTTCGGTAGCTTATATGCTCAAGAAACCCTCTGCCGACGGACGTCTCTTTATGAACCGCATCAGTCTGATGGCCATTAACAGCAATTGTCTGAGGGGTGCTGGCCTTGGTAGATTCGGAGCAGCTTACGGTGATGCACAGGCAAGATACTTCGGTGAACGCATGGCTATGAGTTGTGATGACACTGATTGGACCGCTCTCAGAGATTCCGATAGACTGACGGCCGACTGTCCGCAGTATGCCTTCAACGAATATCTCCAGTTAGGTGTGGAAGGAGGTCCGGTAGCTATGTTGTTTTTCATATCCCTGATTATTACAGCTATCATATCCTCATATAAAAGAGGCGATATCTGGTGCTACGGCCTATTGGCTCTTGCCGTGTTTGCCATGTTCTCCTATCCGCTTCATATAGTACAGTTTCAAGTGTTGC
>CAZYFO010000128.1:0-3306 GCA_964646955.1 uncultured Bacteroidaceae bacterium
CTTCGTGCTCCTTAGCATCATGACTGAGTACAATATTGGTAGCTATGAAAGATTGATTTCCGGCTTTGTCGGTACAGTAAACCATAAAATGATATTTTCCCGGTGTTGCATCTGATGGGATCATAATCTCATGTTGATGAACATGACAGTTTCTCAGTCCTGATACATCATAAGAGTTGTGAAAGGAAAACGGCGTAGTATCTTCGGTAGTTTTCGTGGAATGTGAATGACCGTCAAAGTTGCTGTGAATCTCAATCAGATATGATTGTAACATTTCATTGTCACTCAGATTCATTTCTAAATGAATTCCGTTTGTGCTTCCTATCAGAAGCGAGTCTCCATCTTCCGGCTCGATGAGTTCGATTACCGGTCCTGTAGTATCAGCATCATCACTGCAGGCAAGAAAAGGGACTGTGGTCATAAGACCTAATGCTGTATACAAAATAATTTTTTTCATTTGATAATTTAGTTAAAGGGTAAGTTAATTGAAAATTGAATATTACGTCCTGCTTCGGGGATTTCAATCTTTCTGTAGAAAGAGAGATGATTAAAATATCGAGTATCAAACATATTTTGAACAGTCAGATTTATTTTGAGTCTGACTTTACCTATCTCAGCATCACAGAACCAGCCCATATGAAACAAATTTGCGCCTTTTGTTCTGTCTTCATTATGACTGACCCTGTTTTGTGGAGCAATGCATTGATTCTCAACATAGACACTCCAGCGCTTTTCACTCCATGTAAGAGTATTACGCATCGTGGCCGGTGGAGAAAAACTCAGTGCGGTATGATCATCCATATTATATGTATAAACATATTCACCGCTTAATTTATAATTCAGTTTCTCGGATAGTGTCGCACTCATATTTATTTCTCCACCTGAAAGAATTGCCTTTACACCGGAGTATCTGTATATCTGACCGGCATGAGGTAATGCCGACCAGATACCGGTTGGGCGCAGATAGATGAAATTGTCATACAGACTGAAAAAAGGTGCTACCGAAAAGTCAATGTATCGTCCTTCATACTGAAAGACACCATCAGTCTGCCATCCGCGTTCACTACGTAGCGAAGCGTCTCCCTGTTCGTGACGGAACGCTCCGTGATGAACACCGTTTGACGCCAGTTCGTTTGGACTCGGCAGACGGAAGCATCGGCCTAAATTCATCTTAATAACAAATCTATCTGATGGTATCCAACTAAATCCGATAGAGCCGCTATAGTCGCCAAAAGATTTATTTACTTTCCGACATCGCCATTCATATTGAGATAAGGTAGCCTCATCATATCCCTGATTACGTAGATAATCCATTTCATAGGGATCCTTATAAGGCATGATATCAATATTACCCCAATCATAACGTATACCTCCATTGAGAGTAAAACTGTTAGACGGATGCCATGATCCGATATAATATCCGCCTGCGGTATATCTATCATACTTCGGCAACAGAAATGAGTAACCGCCGATGGTATTCTTTTGTCCCTGTATATTTACTCCGAAAGTATGTTCCATCGAAGATGAATTAAGAATCCTGATGTTCAGGTCCGATGACAGAGTCTGTAAAGTGAATGATAACTCTTTATCGGGGTCTACCGATGGAGCCGATAAACTACTATAGTGAGTATGAAACGCACTCCATTCCTCTCTGTCATTACGTTGATATCCCATGTCGGCAGAATATATTATACTACCTGCTGAATATCTTTGATGTGAGGAAAATTTCAGATGATTTACTTTGCTATATGGCAGATCTATATTGTAATAATCCCCGTCATCATTAAGACGCGAAGCATCCGGAACACCATGAGCTCCAATGAAAAATCCCGTTTTCTGAAAAGTGTTGCTTATCACATAGTTTGACTTATATCCACCTTTCTCATAGGCGAACAGCAGATAGCCGTCACGTTCAATGCCTGCGGTGTTTTTAAGCCTGTTATTGATAATAGGCAATACCATAGTCAGATAAATGACACTGTCAGCCGGTATTCTGTAATCGGCAAATTTCTGCTGGGTATAACGAGCCTTAAACATGGAATTTCCGTGTTTAATACCCATCATTATAGATGCGGATATATCATTATTGACGGATCTTGCAAGTAGAGTGACATCTCCCCAGAGTCTGTCGCTATCCGGAAAGGAAGGAGGCAGGATGTCTATCACGCCACCCATGGCATCACCCCCATATCTCAGAGAAGATGGTCCTTTAATGACCATTACATTCTCCACATTGAATGCATCGATCTCCAATCCGTGATCGGTACCCCACTGCTGATCCTCTTGTTTAACCCCATTTTCTGAGACTGCGATTCTGTTGAAACTCAGACCTCTTATCATAGGTTTTGAGAATCCCATGCCAATATCCATAGAACGTATGCCGGAAGTGTGTTCCAGAGCTTGCACAAAATTACCTGACAGGTTCTTTTGAAAATAATCCTGTCCCAGTACATCTATACTAAGAGAACTCTCTTTCTGTTTTACGGAATTAAGAGACTCAGAGATAGTAACTTCGGAAAGATGCACATCGGATATACTGTCAGAACTTTGTGAAAAGGCTGAAATGAAACACAATACCAACATACCGAAAAATACTCCGGTACGCATAAATAGTTGTTATTGTGAAAAAATGAATTATATCTCTCTTATTAGAGATATTGGAGGTGCTCTTAGATAAATAGCACCTGAAAAGCTGTTATATGCTTTATCACGGTAGATGATTGAAACATTCGAAATGACAGGATCTAAAATCTCAGATAACTGTTCAACAGCCTTTTCGTAAGGTTGAAATGAAAACAGACATATTGCGCAGTTATCAGTTTTCTGTGAGATTGATGTTCCGTCAAAAGAGATGTTTGTGTTATTAAAGCAGTGATGATAGTGAAAAGACTTGACGAAGATAACCTGTAGAAACATTACAAGTAATATCCCTGCAAGCAGATTTCGGTTGTTTTTAGTCTTGACGATCATCGCTTTATTATTGTGCGAGCGCAAAGATATGATGCAATCGAGTAAATTATTCTACAAACATATTATTTCTTTGCTCTCGGCTTGCACTATCTTTGCACTCATATTATAAGTCCTATAGCAAGTCCCTATGAATAAGATAGAACAAGAGAAAAATACTGTAGCCATGATGATTGGACTATATTGTAGAAAAAAACATGGACCGTTTTTTTCCGGATTAGAAACCGATAATAGTAATTTGAAGATCCGTATCCATAATTCTAATTCTCTTTGTCCTGAGTGTAAAGCATTGCTACGTTATGCTGAGGCTCGTTTAGATCATTGTCGGTTTGGTGAGCA
>CAZYFO010000129.1:0-3252 GCA_964646955.1 uncultured Bacteroidaceae bacterium
AATCCTCTCTTGAAGGTCTGCCAATCCGTTGAAAGGGTCAACCAACTGTCCGAATCTGTCGGCATTCAGACATATGGCCATTGCATTGATAGTGAAGTCTCGACGGTTCTGGTCATCTTCTATAGTACCGTCTTCCACTATCGGCTTTCTGGAATCGTGTCGGTAGGACTCTTTTCTCGCTCCGACAAACTCTACTTCAATTTCTCCCTGTTTGACCTGTGCTGTCCCGAAGTTCTTGAAGAGGCTTACATGCGCTCCTCTGCCCAATGCCTTTCCGAAGGCTTTTGCCATCTCCAATCCGTTTCCTACCACCACTACGTCAATGTCGTTTTTGGTACGTTCCAGAAAAATGTCTCTGACGTAACCTCCCACAACATAACATTCCAGCCCCAATTTATCTGCAGTTTCAGATAGAAGTCTGAATATTCTATTGTCCAAGCACTGAGCTAACTCGTTATCGCTATATAATTTCATTTCAAATCCGACATGTATCAAAACAAGAAACAAAAGTAGTGAAATAATTTGTCAATCGTTAATTACAGGTCATCATCCCAAACATAAGGTGTTCCGTTTGCTGTGATACCTGTAGCAATTGCTTTGAGACGTGTGGAGTATGAATTGTTGTAAAACTCCACTTCCGCATGTCCGTTTTGATCTGTAACTATATTAGGATTCCAGTAGAGTGTGCGACGATAATCCACATCACCCGGAATCGGGCCGGTTGGATATTGAGGAGAATAAAATTCATCAGGCTTGGTGTATCCTTTAATTTTAAAATCACGTTGACTTATATCCAATAGTTCATCCCAAGTTCTTCTCTCCGAAGCATCTTTTAATTTTATATCAACCAAATAAGTATAAGGAGTTTTTCCACCGTTTGTTACATATTGTATCATTGTATATAGGTTAGGCACCTTTTTATCTATTTCTTTCATAATAGTTATTGCTTGAGCATCTGTGTATTTCTTGTCGAATACGAACATACTTTCAATATTATATACATCGATATTCCATGGATTCATAGGTATTGACCATAAAGCACTTCTATCGGTGCTGTGAATCATAAATGCTACTTCTTCCAAATCAAAAAGTGGAATATGTTGACTTACCAGATATCCCAGAATATCGGTTGTGAATTCTCCCTGATCCAGCTCTTGTTCTGTGTCTCCGCGTACATCAAAGGCCTGAAAGGTATTATAATCCACAAAAATTCTTTTTTCTTCAATATCGACTTCCGGTAAAAGAAATCCCATATCTTCATTAATAATTGATGGATACTGAGAGTCGTTGTTTCCGGTATTATCCTTCGGTTCTTCTTTTAGAGAGCGGTTAAATTGTCTGATACTTTTTTTTGATAAATGAACTGAGTCGTTAGTTAGATTGTTCCAGATATAAAATGACTCTTCAACGCTGATTGCTCGAGGAGAAGGTAGCATGGATCTTTCAAAAACAATTCTTGTATTGGTACCGTTTAATCGTTTCCATTTGGTTCCGGAGGTCTGAATGTGCATTTGTGCTTCTCCGTAGAAATCAGATAGATTAAACCCGAAATAGCCATTTTGCTCTGTCTTTAATGAGAATTCCTCAAAAGAAGAATCAGGAAGTGTAGTATATGCCCAAACCTTTATGCCGTTAAGTTTATTATTAAAAAAAGGAGAAAGTACCCAGCCGTTTAGAGTAATACCGTTCTCAATTCGATGTAATTCTTCATATTTATTTACTCCGGTCATTGTTTTCCATTCATATCGTTCCCAACCCTGTACCATCATAAGTAGGTCCATAGCTGAACGATGTTTTTCATCATCGGTTTCAAAGTAGTATTCAGGTTTATATACCAACCCGCGTATATCGGATGATAACAGTAAACCCGTACGTAAATCATCTGTGCAAACAGATGATAAACAGTCCCCATCACGCACTGATAAGCAGATTCTATCTCTCAGGGGTGTATTATCGTATGAAAGATCGATATTCAATTTAATTTTCTCAAACGGTTTGTATGTGGTTTTTTCAGTTGAAATAACTATTTCGGGAGTTATTTGTTTTTTATGACGGTAAAACATTCTGGTTGCAAGAACATTACCTCTTTTATCGTAAAGACATAACTGACATACTCCTTCCGGAATAAGTTCTAAAGGTACAATAACCGTTTTATCCTTTGAGTTTTCGAATACGTATGAACAATAATGGTATAATTCACCACGGCAAGTAACGGTCAGTCCGAGAGTATCAAACCGATTTTCACTCTCTTTATTATTCAAAATCAATAATGATAGATTCTCTTTTTCTTGTTTCTCGACACGCATGGCGTATCCGTCAGTTTCAGCCTTAGGTAACTTAAACTCACTACTATACCCGTCTTTCAGCCTTAAGGAGATTTTGTAGCTCTTTTCTGTCGGAGTGAAAATAAAACTACCCATACCATCATGTAGCGTGGATATTGGTATAGAGTCGCAAATATATCCGCTTACATCGATACCGAGTCCATCTATGCCGGTTGCTTTGAATGCTACTCTACATGGTTTCCCTAATAGCAAATGGCCTCCTTCAGGGTAAAAACTGACATTAAGCTCCTCTATTGATGCCGTTTTAATACGTTTTTGTTGATTATCCTGATCATATTTATTGATAACAGGTTTGGATTTTGAGTACGGTATGTTTTTTTGAGGTTTCTCAAATACCGGTAGTATTCGGGAAAAAACAGCCTCTTCTCGGAAATTTAGCATATTCATGGTATATGCCCTGACTTCATAGTAGCCGCTTGGAAAATCCTGTATTCCTCGCAATATATTTGCAAATTTCAAGGCTCCGTCATTTATGTGGAAACACCCATCTGCTTGACCGGCAACTATTTTCAGTTTTAATTGTTTAATTAGTTTACCGTTGGCATTCAATAAATCGACATAGAGAACTTTACTGGCTGCGCGACTATGATCAGAGGCGTTTACTACGTAGGCTTTAAACCAAATGGTCTCTCCTACATAATATGTGGTATTATCAAATTGGAGATAGACCTTCTCCTGTGGGCACTCCTTATTAAACTGATGAATGTTTGCAGCATATTGTATCAGTGGAGCATCATAGACCTCTTTCTTATTTACTTTGGCTGACAATCTTGCACATAATGTGAAAGCCAAAAAGTAAAGGACGAACAGTTTTATGTATCTTACATATATCATTCGCGACTATTTTTGGAAGACTTTTGAGAGAGTTCCCACAAATCGGCTATCAGATGGTCGATTTTTTCATTTA
>CAZYFO010000130.1:0-3138 GCA_964646955.1 uncultured Bacteroidaceae bacterium
CCGAATGCTATATATGCCTTTTTTCGTTGTCCCTGTGATAGTGACTTGAGTTTTACGTTTCCATCAACCTTAAGTTCTTTCAGCATATTGCGAAAATCCATCCAATCAAAGTTGGGATAGAGCGGAGCCAGGCTTTTGGCCATGCTCTCAATGGAGAAGTTCTGTGAGGCGGGTTCTTCATCAAACAAAAACATGTCCCTTTGTAATTCGATGGTGCGTTTGAATGGGTTTATGCCATCTACTTTGCAACTTTCTTCACTTGAGTAGAGCAGGCCACTTAAGATTTTGACCAGGGTGGTCTTTCCTACTCCGTTTGCTCCGAGAAGGCCATATATGTGGCCTTGCTCAAGTTCCAAATTGATATTCCGTAAAACAGAATTGAATCCGTTGTAGGAATAGCTTAAATCTGCGATTTTAATCATACTTCAATATGTTGATTTATTTATGTTTATCTGTACTACTTCAATAGAACAGTGCAAATATATGGCGTTGTTTTTATTGTACCAAATATTTTGTGGATTTTTTTATGAGGTTGTTTAAAATATATAATCTGACAATTCGGGCGGAGTTTTCTGTTATATTTGTCTGTTTTTAAAAAGGTATCGGGTTTTCTGATGTTTTTTCAGACTGCCGACGATGAAAAGTTTTCAAATGAATAAGGTAATAAAATCAATCATATTCGATTTCGACGGGACGCTGGGAGATACGGTCAATGTTATTGTTAATACGATGCAAGCTACTATCAGAGAGTTGGAACTTCCTGTCAGGACGGATAGGCAATGTTCTAATATGATAGGGCTGCCTTTGACAGCTATTCCGGAAACTCTGTTTCCTGAATGTGAGAATTTGACGGGTGAGCTATATGCTGCTACATACAGACGTCTGTTTAAAGATTACAACAAGCCCGGGGAGGTTTCTCTATTCCCGAATGTTTCGGATACTCTTCAGGAGCTCACTTCACGAGGTCTAACTCTGACGATAGCGAGTAGTCGCAGCCACGCTTCTATTGTGCATTATGTGGAGGATCTGGGTATTGACAGATACATTAGTTTGATTCTCGGAGCTGATGACGTGGAGAATGCGAAGCCTTCTCCTGAACCTGTTAACATCACGCTTAAGCACCTCTCTATAAATCCTCAGGAGGCTATTGTTGTTGGAGATACAAAATTTGACATTCTGATGGGTAAAAATGCTGGCTGCATGGCTTGTGGCGTGACTTACGGGAATGGGACACGAGATGATTTGTTGAGTATTGGTGCTGACTTTATTTTCGATGACTTGTCGGAGATTCTGAATGTGATATAAGAAGTTGTTCTTGAGTTTATACAAATAATATGCCCCGAAGGTTATTGAAACTTTCGGGGCATATTTTATTTACTCTCCTGATGCTTATGGAACGATTGGATCACCCATTTCTGAGTTTTCTACATCGTTTTCATCAAGCTTGAAGAGCATGAATTTTGGATTTTCCTTTGTATAAGGAGCCCATTCTCCAGCTGTCTGGCCGTTAGGATCTCCAAATTTTGCGAAATTGGTCCATGCAGTCAGCATTGCTTCTGACAAAGCCCAGTCACCTTCTGTCCAAGGCCTCCAGCAGTGTTGAAGAGACTTGAATACGAACCAGAGGTCTGATGAGTGGAATGCACCCTGCATAGCACCCTCTCTACCGTCTGTTGGAAGAGGACGAGCAAACTGATATGCATAAGCCTTATCGCCAAAGCTCTCACGGTTCAGACAGAATTCTGCAATACCTCCTGACATGTTACCCATATCATTGAGGGTATAACCTATCATATAAGGTATATTTGGCAATTCATTCTTAATGGCTGCACTATCAAAGCTCTGTAATGAAACGTATCCGTCAACGATTGGTGAACCATTCATGCGGGTACGGTTTCCAGTAACGGCAGAATAAAGGCTACCTACTGTATAAATGGTTTCAGTAGAAGCTGAACGCATCTTAGCAAGACTTGTCATACCTGCCCAATCCATGATTTCCTTTGTCTGTAATTCAGAATCTTTCAATGACATTGGTCCAAAACCACGCATCATCATGCCGCCACCCATCGGAGCACGCATTGCGGGAGCACCTGCCATTGCGGGAGCACCTGCCGGAGCTGGAGGAGGAGTCATTGCGGGAGCACCTGCCGGAGCACCTGCACGAGCACCTGCTGGCATGCCCATCGGCATTCCCATACCCATGCCCATTGCTGGTCCTGACTGAGCAGTAGTGATTCCACCGCCACTCATTATGATTGCTTTATTGAACATGCCTTTTGTTAGAGGAGATTCGCAAAGTGTCTTTACACTTCCTGCACCTGCGCTCTGACCGAAGATTGTGATGTTATCAGGGTCACCGCCGAATTGCGCAATATTCTTTTTGATCCACTTGAGAGACTCAATCTGGTCAAGGATACCATAGTTACCGGAAACATTGTTCTCGCTCTCTGCAGAGAGTTCAGGATAAGTCAAGAAGCCGAATACACCGAGACGATAGTTTATTGATACGAGGACAACATCCTTGCTTGCCCACTCCTGTCCGTCGAATTCAGGTTCTGAGCCCCATCCTTCTCTATAACCGCCGCCATGAATCCAAAGAGCTACAGGTAGTTTCTTGTCAACCTGTCCGGGAGCCTTGGTCCATACGTTCAAATACAAACAATCTTCGCTATAAGGTGATTCGTCACCATAGCCCCATTCTGTGGCATAACCACCAGGATAGTGTACTGCCTGATAACCGGGATGACCGAACTCATCGGCAATCATAACGCCTTCCCAGGCTACAACAGGCTGTGGAGCTTTCCAACGGAGTTCTTTAATAGGAGCTGCTGCGTAAGGAATTCCACGATAAACATAAACACCTTTGTTCTCTGCCTTTACTCCCTGAACCTGACCTCCTTCGATAGTCAGAATTGGGTTGGGCTGACTGCATCCGAATAGTGCCAATGCAGACAAAAAATACAATACTTTCTTCATAAACATTAATTGAATAGTTTTAGTGACGCAAATGTAATTAGATAATGTTGATATAAAAAAGATTAATCATTTTTTTAGAGCATGTTACGTAGTAAAGTGCTATTATAATCCCTGATTTTGTGTGAGAACTTTATTAGACAAAAAAAATATATAATATAAAAA
>CAZYFO010000131.1:0-3136 GCA_964646955.1 uncultured Bacteroidaceae bacterium
GTGACCCGGATGAAATAAATAGTTATAAGATAATACTTGGTCTGTAGTTTCATTTTGTACAGTTGAATATGTTTTAAATGCTTCTATATTATTGAGGATGTTTTAATTATCAATACTTTGAAGCTTTATTATTTGTGCATCATAATCCAAACGTCGATATAGGTATACATATCTACCCCTATTCGCACATCAGCCACATTCTCAATTCAACAGATATCAGAGATAACCAATCATCCGAGTCAACCAAAGACTTATTTCTCAAACAGCGGACATTACGGTGGTAATTACCCTACGAAATGCCACGTTTTTCAAGTGCCGGTACACACTCTTTTCAGTAAATGTGCACATTTACCAAAAAAATAGTGCACAGTTACCGTCGTATTTGTTAAGTTTTATCTTGGAAACAGTGCACAGTTACGACAGTAATTGTGCACAAATACGACGGTAATTGTTAACTGTTTCTGTGAAAATCACGTTGTGGTGGTAATTACCCTCACAACGTGATTTTGGGAGTACAATTATCGATTTTTTGTCGTATATTATCATCGTCATCGTTAATGGTCGAACCATTACATATAAAACAGGTGATTTGACGTATGTTCTATAATTTCGAAGATAAAATAAAACCGTGCCAAACTAATGACACGGTTCTATTATTTTATTCCGGTAAATTCACTTTTAAGTGTAATTCATCAAATTGAACTTGATCTAATGGTCCGGGTGCATCGAGCATAACATCGCGACCGGAATTGTTTTTAGGAAATGCAATGCAGTCTCTTATGCTATCCAATCCTGCAAAAATGCTTACCAACCTATCAAGACCGAACGCTAAACCTCCATGAGGTGGAGCGCCATATTTGAATGCGTTCATCAAGAAACCAAACTTAGCCTGAGCCTGTTCAGGAGTAAAACCAAGAATCTTAAATATTGTAGCCTGAAGATTGCTATCGTGAATTCTGATTGAACCGCCACCTACTTCAATACCATTTATAACCATATCATAGGCATTTGCACGAACATTCTCTGGATTTGTATCCAACAAAGGAATATCCTCAGGTTTAGGACTGGTAAACGGATGATGCATTGCCATTAATCTATTTTCCTCATCACTCCATTCATACATAGGAAAATCTATTACCCATAGGCATGCGAACTTATTCTTATCTCTTAGTCCCAATTGTGATGCCACTTCTAAACGTAGCTCGGAAAGTTGCTTTCTAGTCTTCATGGTATCATCACCACTAAGAATCAGAACAAGGTCATTGGGTTCAGCACCAAAAGCACTCTTCATTTTCTGAAGTATATCCTGAGAATAGAATTTGTCAACACTTGACTTTACAGAACCATCTACCTCTACCCTGGCATATACTAATCCCTTTGCTCCAATCTGCGGACGTTTCACATAATCTGTAAGCTGATCTATCTGCTTACGTGTATATGAAGCGGCACCTTTTACACAAATACCTCCTATATATATAGCTTCGTCAAATACAGAAAAACCTGATCCCTTCATTATATCCATGAGTTCTACAAACTTCATATCGAAACGAAGGTCTGGCTTATCACTTCCATAATACTTCATGGCATCATGCCATGTCATGCGCTGGAATTGATCAGGCATATCAATATTCCTTATGGTTTTGAACAGATGCTTAGCTAATGCCTCAAACATGACAAGGATATCTTCTTGCTCAACAAATGACATCTCACAATCTATCTGAGTGAACTCAGGTTGTCTGTCGGCACGCAAATCTTCATCTCTAAAGCACTTTGCGATCTGAAAATAACGATCAAATCCGGATACCATCAATAGTTGTTTCAATATCTGAGGACTCTGAGGAAGTGCGTAGAACTGACCCGGATTCATTCTGGATGGCACCACAAAATCTCTTGCTCCTTCCGGAGTAGAATTAATCAAAATAGGTGTCTCTACCTCAATAAAGGATTTTTCATCCATAAACTTTCTGGTCTCCATCACTATTTTGTGACGCATTTCCATGTTTTTTCTGACACAACTACGACGAAGATCAAGATATCTATACTTCATTCTTAGGTCATCTCCACCATCAGACTCGTCCTCTATTGTAAATGGAGGTGTTTGTGATGCATTTATCAGATTCAATACATCAACTAATATTTCAATATCTCCTGTTGGAATCTTACCATTCTTACTCGAACGTTCATTAACAACTCCCTGAATCTGGATTACAAATTCGCGTCCCAATCTACTGGCTTTTTCGCACAAATCAGAATTAGTACTCTCATTAAAAACCAATTGTGTTACACCATATCGATCACGAAGGTCGACAAAAATCATGCCGCCCATTTTGCGAACCCTCTGAACCCATCCGGCAAGAACAACTCTGTTACCAGTATCTGAAAGCCTTAGCTCACCACATGTTTTAGTTCTATACATTATCCATTTCTTAATTTTTCTGTGCAAAATTACTCGAAAGTATTTGTTATATCAATTTTGTTAGTATTTTTGCAATCACACCATGAGATTAATAACATCTGTTAACTCGTCGGTATTATAAAAACTTTTTATTTAGAAACTAACTTTATTAAAAAAATGTAAACCATGATCTATTTGTACATCTTTGCTGGAGTGATCGTATCCTCTTATGTTATCTGGAGACTCATTGTTCTTAAACGGCAAATCTCAAAACATAAAGGTGTAATTGATTCAAAAAATGATCTTGCTACTAAAACTAAGGTTGATTATCGGAGCTTAATATGCAAACATATTGAAACACTTAGTAAGATTGAGACAGTCTGTGATATCGAATTAATTACCGAAACAGAAATCACGAATCAGTTTATTGATTCGTGTACCGAATTGATAATTAATAACATATCAGATCCAAAATACTCAGTAATCAGATTAAGCCAAGACATGTGCATGGATAGATCCGGCTTCTACAAGAAAATAAGAAAGGCGGCAAAATGCACTCCCAAGGTCTTTATTAAAAACGTACGATTAAATTATGCTATCGGCTTGTTAGAACTGAAAAAATACTCCTACGAAGAAATAGCAAAAATGTCAGGATTCGAATCAGCTGTAAGACTATTGTTAGAATACCCTAGCATATTCGATAAGTATACCAATGATAAACAAATAATTTGAGGAAGAAAG
>CAZYFO010000132.1:0-3135 GCA_964646955.1 uncultured Bacteroidaceae bacterium
TTTTATCATGTCCTTGCAGAAAAACGTGCTAAACATGTTTTTTTGCAGGGGCTTCATGCGTCATCGGCTCCTTTGCTTTTCAGTACATTGTCAGAAAGTGGGAGTAAACAATGTTTTTTGTTTGTCCTTAATGATCAGGAGGAAGCTGCCTATTTCTATCATGATTTGGTTCAGATTATTGGAGAAGAGAGAGTTTTGTTCTTTCCTTCTGCATACAAGAGGGCTGCAAAATATGGTCAGAAAGATGCTGCCAATGAGATCCTGAGGACTGAGGTGTTAAGTGTTTTGTCGGTGTTATCGTATAATAGTAAACCGCTTATGGTGATTTCTTCTCCTGAAGCACTTGCTGAAAAGGTTATCTCCAGAGTAAATTTGGAGGATAACTCGATAAAACTGGAGATCAATCAGTCTGTTGACAGGGAGGATTTGCAACAGAGGCTTTTTGACTCGGGATTTGAACGTGTGGATTATGTATATGAGCCGGGACAGTATGCGGTTCGCGGTAGTATATTGGATGTGTTCTCTTTTTCATCTGAGTATCCGTATCGTATTGATTTCTTTGGCGATGAGGTGGATAGCATCAGGCAGTTCCAGGTCGAGTCACAGCTCTCTATGGATAAGAAGGATAGTGTCGTCATCGTCCCAAGAATGGAGAATAATTACAACAAGTCGGTATCGCTTTTGGATTTCCTTCCGGACGATTCTGCTATTTTCGCAAAAGATCTGATTTGGGTAAGTGACAAGGTTTCTTCCATATACAAAGAGGTCAATGACTCTGAGGGTCTTGCAACAAGAATGAGGAATCTGGATAGGTCTACTCTTGATTCGACGCCTCAGATTGTTGAATATGAGCCATTTGTTAAGAATCTGTTTAAGTTTGACCATATTGAGTTCGGTTCAAAGCCTTTGGGCGTGCCTGATACGACATTGACTTTTGATACTTCTATACAGCCTGTCTTTCATAAAAACTTTGATTTGGTATCTTCTACTTTGACTGATTATCTATTCAAGGGATACAGAATCTTTGTTCTTAGCGACAGCTTTAAACAGACCGACCGTTTAAAGGATATCTTTGAAGAACGTGGAGAGATAATTCCTTTTACCCCCGTAAATAAGACTCTGCATGAAGGTTTTGCAGATAATATATTGAAATGCTGCTTTTTCACTGACCATCAGATTTTTGACCGTTTTCACAAGTACAATCTTAAGAGCGATAAGGCCCGTAACGGAAAGGTTGCGCTGACACTTAAGGAGCTGAGTGAGTTTGAGATTGGAGACTATGTGGTTCACATGGATCATGGAGTAGGCAAGTTCGGAGGACTGGTTAGAATACCAAATGGAAATACTACCCAGGAAGTTATCAAATTGATATATAAGAATGATGATGTGGTCTTTGTCTCTATTCACTCTTTACATAAGGTTTCAAAATACAAAGGAAAAGAGGGTGATGCTCCCCGTATTGATAAGTTGGGATCAGGAGCCTGGGAGAATCTTAAGGAGAGGACAAAAGGTAAAATAAAGGATATCGCCAGAGATTTGATAAAATTGTATTCGAAACGTCTTGAGGAGAAGGGCTTTGCTTATAGTAAGGATTCTTATCTTCAGAATGAGTTGGAGGCGAGTTTTATTTATGAGGATACTCCTGATCAGATAAAGGCTACCAGTGACGTGAAGTCAGACATGGAGAGTAGCCGTCCTATGGACCGCTTGATTTGCGGCGATGTGGGATTTGGCAAGACTGAGGTTGCTATCCGTGCTGCATTTAAGGCTGTTGCCGACAATAAACAGGTTGCTGTTTTGGTGCCTACTACCATTTTGGCATTTCAGCATTATAGGACCTTCATGGATAGACTTAAAGAGTTTCCATGTAACATAGATTATTTGAGCAGAGCACGTTCTGCAGCTCAGACTACGGAGATATTGAAAAAACTTGCTGAGGGTAAGATTGATATTATTGTAGGTACCCATAAGCTTATAGGTAAGAATGTCAAGTTCAAGGATCTGGGACTTCTGATAATTGACGAGGAGCAGAAGTTCGGCGTTTCGGTAAAGGAGAAGCTCAAACAACTTAAGGTCAATGTGGATACTCTAACTATGACTGCCACTCCTATTCCCAGAACGTTGCAGTTCTCATTGATGGGTGCCCGTGATATGTCTATTATACAGACTCCGCCACCGAACAGGTATCCCATTCAGACAGAGGTGCATGTTTTTAGTGCCGATATTATCCGAGAGGCGGTGAATTTTGAGATGAGCCGTAACGGCCAGCTGTTTTTGGTAAGCAACAGAATTTCGTCTTTATTTGATCTGCAGAGTCTTGTTGAGAAAGAAGTTCCTGATGCACGTGTGTGTATCGGTCATGGCCAGATGAATCCTGACGAACTTGAGAAGACTCTGACCGGGTTTATTAATTATGACTATGATGTCCTAATAGCTACGTCTATCATAGAAAACGGAATTGATATTCCTAATGTCAATACAATAATTATCAATCAGGCTCAGAATTTCGGTTTGAGTGACTTGCATCAGATGCGAGGTAGAGTAGGTCGTGGTAACAGAAAGGCCTTCTGTTATCTGCTGGCTCCTCCTCTTAATCTCCTTCCTCAGGATTCCAGACGCAGGCTTCAGGCCATTGAGAGCTTCAGTGAGTTGGGTAGCGGTATTCAATTGGCTCTTCAGGATTTGGATATTCGTGGAGCCGGAAACCTATTAGGTGCTGAGCAAAGCGGTTTTATTGCTGATTTAGGATATGAGGCTTATCAGAAGATTCTAAAGGAGGCTGTACGTGAACTAAAGACTGACGAGTTCTCGGATCTGTTTGCCAAACAGGCACAGAAGGACGAGGAAGACAATATTATTTCGACGTCTGCAGAGATGTATGTAGACGACTGTAATGTGGAAAGTGATCTGGAAATGCTATTCCCGTCTGACTTTGTGCCAAGCAGCAGCGAGAGGATGTTGCTTTATAGAGAATTGGACGGTTTGGAAAATGAGAAGTCTATAATGGCCTTCCGTTCCCGTTTGGAGGATCGCTTCGGTAAGATTCCTCAAGAGGCATTGGAACTGATACGTTTAGTGACACTACGTCTTATAGGTAAAGAATTGGGTGTCGAGAAGATATTTTTGAAAGGTGGC
>CAZYFO010000133.1:0-3129 GCA_964646955.1 uncultured Bacteroidaceae bacterium
GTACGCGGTGCTCGTGAGGTGTTTGCACCTATGCTAAGCTCGGTGCTTACTACATGTGCCATATTTGTTCCTCTGATTTTTCTAAGCGGCATATCCGGCGCTCTGTTCTATGATCAGGCAATGGCTGTCTCCATAACACTTTTCTCTGCTCTGATTGTTTCTGTGGTAGTGATTCCGGTGTTCTATTATCAACTGTATAGGAAACAGCCTTGTTTCATGCCTAATCGTTTCATACAGAAAATAGGTGTAGGAGATATGATAGTGAGGTATGATAGTATATTGTCATGGTTCTTTCGTCATAGGGTGGTGATGTGGTCCGTATTCGGAGTCTCCGTATTGTTTTCGGCTGTGCTGTTTTTAGATTTGGATAAGCGTAAGTTGCCTGAATTGTCACATAGCGATACTTTAGTCAAGATAGAATGGAACAGTCGTGTTACTGCCGAAGAGAATAGCCGTCGCTGTCAGACGGTGGTGGATCATTTTTCCGATCTGATTCAGCAATCTACGGTTATGTCGGGTGCTCAACAATTCGTGTTGTCCCATACGGATGAAACAGGTGTTTCTGAAGCTATCATATATATTAAGACGGGTTCGACTGCAGATATTGAAAAGATTGAGTCCGGTGTCGGAGATTACATACGCAGTATGTGGCCGCAAGCGGTTTATTCATTTAAGGCCTCGGGAAATCTGTTTGACATGATATTCTCTGAGAAAGAAGCTTCATTGGTGGCGAAACTGCGTTCTGTTGACGGCAAGACACCTGATCCGTCTATGCTGAGTGAGTTACTGTCAGCTATAAATCGTGATATTCCGGAAGCTAATATTCAGCCGGCAGAATGGAATGAGCATATTGAATTGGTGGCAAAACCGGAAATGCTGGCTCTGTACGGAGTAAGTTACAACCAGTTGCTTTCATATCTGCAACAGAGTCTTAACGATAATTCGGTTTTGAGAGTATCGAAAGGTTCGATATCGGTTCCGGTAGTGATAGGTGAGAACAAGAGCGATATCAAGGATCTGATACAAAATAACTATATATATCAGAATAACGGCAGTCGTGTTCCTCTTGAGGTGTTACTGCGTGAGACTCATAACCGTGACCTGAAGAAAATAACTTCGGGCGAAGAGGGTGAGTATTACCGTATTGACATGGATGTTAAAGGTGGGAAGAATGTACGTTCCGTGATGGAAAGTATCAAGACTTTGGTTAGGGATGACGGTCGTTTCGAAGTGGATTTCAGCGGTTCATATTTTACAAATCGGGAGATGATTAAGGAGCTATGTATGGTACTTCTCATTTCCGTACTACTGCTGTTTTTTATATTGGCGGCACAGTTCGAGTCTCTCATTCAACCTGTTATCATTCTTTCCGAATTGATTACCGATATATTTGCAGCTCTGCTCGTTCTTTGGATATGTGGAGAGAGCCTGAATCTGATGTCTATGATAGGCATTGTGGTGATGTGCGGTATTGTCATAAATGATTCAATACTAAAGGTAGATACTATAAATCGTTTGCGTGCTGAGGGGTTCGGTTTGAAGCATGCAATATTTGAAGCAGGTTCTCGTCGTCTTAAAGCCATTCTGATGACTTCTCTTACTACGATTTTGGCTATCGCACCGTTCCTGGTTCGCGGTAATATGGGCAGTGACCTTCAGTATCCGCTTTCGCTGACTCTTATCAGCGGTATGGTAGTTGGTACGTTTGTCAGTGTGTTCTTTATTCCGATTGCGTACTATGTAATTGAGAAAAATCGTGGAAGAAAGAAATAGTAGTAAGCTCAGGATTCCATCGTTTTCAGTAATTCTGATTATGGTGGTGCTTATGGTGGTGGGTGCTGCTCTTCTGCCTAAACTTAATATTCAGTACTCTCCAAAATCCGTCAATAACAATATTTCCGTGGGGTTCAGTTATAACGGGGCCTCTTCAAGAGTGGTGGAGCAGGAGGTTACGTCAATAATTGAGGGCGCTCTGAATTCTCTTGAAGGAGTGATAAATGTTAGTGCCAATTCGTATTATGGCAGTGGTAACGTGACACTGACTTTTAAGAAGGGAACAAAAATGGAGGCTGCCAGATATAGTGTGGCAACTCAGATAAGACAGATCTACGACAAACTTCCGGAGGGTGTATCTTATCCTACGATTAACAGTTCTATTTCGGGAAACAGCAATTCCATGAGATTACTGTCATATACCATTAATGCCGATATGCCGGCTGACCGTATAGTGAAGTACGCTCAGGATCTGATTGTAACGCCGTTATCCAGGATTGAAGGAGTAGAGTCGGTGCGCACTTCGGGTGCCCAGCCTTTCGAATGGTTGCTTACTTTTGATCCGAATTCATTGAGAGCTGTAGGCTTGTCGCCTGCAGACCTTAGCGCTGCTTTTAATGATTATTACATAAACAGTATTGTAGGATCTTCGGTCATCGGAGACAGATTGATGCTTATCAAACTCCGCACGGAAGGTCTTGATGTGGATCTGGAAAGAATACCGGTGAAGAAAGTTAACGGACGTCTGTTCTATTTGGGCGATTTTGCCAAGGTGACTTATCGGGAACAGTTACCTGATTATTATAGCAGGTATAACGGATTGAATACCATAAATCTGGATGTTCAGTCGTTGGAGGGAGTAAACTCTATTGAGGTGGCTGAGAATGTGCGTAACAAAATGGAGGAGTTGAAGGATAAGTTCCCGGAAAGATTCAGTATTCAAATGAATTATGACGCTTCGGTTCAATTGAAGGATGAAATAAATAAGATTTTCAAGCGTTCCATATTGTCTCTGCTTTTTTTGCTGGGTTTTGTACTGCTGGTAAGTCGTAGTTTCAAGTATCTGAGTGTCATAGCACTTGCCATAACAGCTAACTTATTGGTGGCGGTTATTTTATACTATTCGTTAGGTATTGATATTGAGATATTCTCCATGGCCGGAATTACCGTGTCGTTGGGTATTATCATCGATACGGCTATTGTGATGGTGGATCATTACTCTTATTACAAAAATAAATCTGTGGCTTTGTCCATAACCGGAGCACTGCTTACCACTATTGCGGCATTGATGATTATCTTTTTTCTTCCCGACAATCAGAAACGTGACCTGATAGATTTTGTATGGGTTATAATTAT
>CAZYFO010000134.1:0-3085 GCA_964646955.1 uncultured Bacteroidaceae bacterium
AAGGCTTCCTTTCTCTTTTCGCTCTGGAAAAGTTTTCTTTTCTAAGATAATCATCTCTTTTGCTCTAATCAGCCAACATTATTCACTTGAATTCTGGTATTCTGATTATTCAAGTTTCAAGGTTTTGGCAGTTTTTTAATCATCTTGTCAAAGTCACTTTCTAATTGATTCATTTCTCGTTCGCGGTAAATATGAAACTCATGTTCTGCTTTTTCTATTGCCTGCTTATGAGATATAGAACCATTCCCTTCCAGTAACTTCCGCCTAAAACTGATGATTTGTTGATCTAAAGCCTCGATCCAGTCTTTCATTTTCATTTCATTCTGCTCCAAGGCTTGAAATTCAGCAAAATCCAAGAATTGAGACACAAGTAAATTCAAACGTTGTAATTCACCTTCTGTCAAATAGTTTTTTGCAATTTTTACATCATCACAAGTTATATAATCACCCTTGAAATTGGTCATGCCTACCAATGGTTTATTACAATCTACTCGATCATAGATTATTTCGGCTGCTGTGTGTTCATGTACTGCATAATGAAGCTTGTTTTGAACCGTTGCAAAAAAATGTTTCGTCATGTCTGTTCGAGGGTCATAATCTATCGAGGTGGCATAAATATCTGTAACTTGTTGATAGAAATTTCGTTCAGAGGCACGTATGTCACGAATACGTTGAAGTAATTCGCGAAAGTAACGATTTCCACCTTGTTTCAATCGTTCATCATCCATTGTAAATCCTTTCTGGATATATTCATGAAGTCGTTCTGTTGCCCATCTGCGAAATCGTGTAGCTATCTGACTTTGAACTCTATACCCCAAGGCAATCATAACATCAAGATTGTAATGGTCAATTTCTCGTTTTACTTGACGTGTACCCTCTTGACGAACTAATAAGAATTTCTTATAAGTTCGATTTTCATCTAATTCCTTATCATTATAGATGTTTTTGATATGCATCGATATGTTCTCTTGCGTAGTATCATATATCTCTGCAAATTGGGTTTGTGTCAACCAAACATCTTCATCTGAGAAACGGACATTCACCTTAGTGACCCCATTCTCATCTTGATATATCATTATTTCATTACTCTCTTTCATACTTTACAGGACTTTAGTTATCGTACCGGATGAGTAGGTTTTGAAGATTTGCTCAAAGTTGGTGGCGGTGCTGTCATCAGCCATGCTGCTATCTATCTTTAGGACACGAAAACCGATGTCAAGTGTCTTTTTCTTTTCTTGTTCTGCGAACAATCCGTTTTCTTGTTGATTGGCGGCCAATTCTTCGCTGAATTCAAGCGGATAATGCCCGCCGCATTGTAATCCAAATTTGTTAATTGTTTAAATTCTCTCTTTTGGAGTCATATTTCACTGATCTTTTCCCCGGTCTGGAGTTCAGGATGTTTTGAACGCGCATCACTTGTTCAGGTGTAATGTCTCCATATCTGTACCATTGGGGAATTCTTTTCAGTCTATTGGCATTTTCATTGGCGCCTCTTTCCCATGAGTGGTAAGGTTTAGCAAAATAAATAAAAATATTTAATTTATCTGCTATTTTTTCGTGAAAACTGAATTCTTTTCCATTATCAGCCGTTGTTGTGTATATTAAGTCTTTAGCTTTTATGGTAGCTTCGGTCAGAGGGGCGGCTTCCTTCCCACTCAATAAGCGTCACATAGTCTATAACTCTTTTACAAACTCACCAAATAGCAACACCTTTTCCGAATTTGCCTTATTGAATAATAAATGCTCGAAATCACGATACTTCTTTTTTAGGTCTGTTGACTCTGTCGTTTTTATCAACTGCTCTTTGAGTTCTTCTTTATTATGAATTTCTCTTTTCGTTGTTAAATACTCATAGTCTGGTTCAGATTGTCCCAACAGGAACATAGCATCGTAAAAATCTCTTCCCTTTTGGCGTGTCAAGAGTGCAGACAACTTCATCGCACAAAGAATCGAATCGGGCGGCACAGGAAATGGAAAGAAGAACCCTAAACGTTTGATATTAACAATCTGCGGTTTATACTCAAATTCTTGGTCTTGACTCTCAACTTTTATAAGAAACCTCTCTTCGCGATACCCCGACAAGCCCAATTCAAAAAGCAATTCAGGAAAATAGAGGTTACGACGATATGCTTTGAGTTTATCGTTTGCCTGATCTCGAGTCTCGGCACGAAGCCCTGAGCGTTGTAAAAAAGTCAATATATCATCGGTCATCGTCATAAACTCCTCCTGCAAAAAGTTCTTGCAGTCGAAATCCAAATCTTCTGAAAATCGGTCTATTCCCTTTACCAACCTTAGATTAGTACCACCAATAAAGACCACCTTTTGGATATATGGCGATGTAGAGAGAAAATCAAGTATCATTAGTTGAATATACTCTTTGACCATATACTTCTGAAAGGTTGTATTTGCTCTGAGTTCGGCAGGAAAGTACCCTTTTATTTGTTCTAACTCTATCATATCACGTAAGTTTTTTTCATTTTTCTTACTCGATTTGCAAGAGCCTTATTATTAAATCTCTCTGTATATTCATCAAGGCGCTTTATATTTATTTCATTGGTCATAAAATCTTCATCAAGCCTCAGCTCCTTCATATCCTCTTCAGTGTTATAGAACGGATATAGATATAGCAAATCCAGTAGCGCTTTTTCCGGATGTGCAAATAGGATGGTTCGATTGCCAAAAGGCTTTAATTCGTAACCAAACATCAGCTCCGGCTTTATTGTATTATATGTGTATACACCAAAGTCGTTCTGGAAGTCCGTAGTTTTGAGTGATGAAATTCCTGTAATTTGTGTAATAGCTTCGGGGATTACTCCATAAAAAGCCAGCACAGTGTGTAAACTTATATATGATGGCTTGTAAATGCGGTTTGAAATATATAATGCAAAATCAGATTGTCCCTTCATCTCCGGGAATGCGTAAAACCCTTGACGTAACTTTACTAATAAACCTTGACGCACCCATCGTGTTAAGTTGTTTGTATTGAAGTCTGGATATTGCGAAGCTATTTGATTCGTTGCCACACATCCAACCTCAATAAAACTATTTCTAAACTCTAGAAAGTTCATTCTGTTTCTATTTTTCC
>CAZYFO010000135.1:0-2371 GCA_964646955.1 uncultured Bacteroidaceae bacterium
CGGAGCGAACTTGTGACCCAGAGAGTACATTGGTATCAATGGAGTATAACCGGTTTCATCGCCAAAGTCATACATAAACTTACCCTTGGTCAGTTTTGGACATGAAGCGGGTTCTGCAGCGATATAACGTGTCTTGCGACCCTCCTTGAATGTATGACGCAGGAACGGGAATGCTATTCCACTGAAATTTGAACCACCACCGAAACATGCAATTATCTCATCAGGATATTCACCTGCCATCGCCATTTGTTTCTCAGCCTCAAGACCGATGATTGTCTGATGAAGAGATACATGACTCATCACTGAACCCAAAGTATATTTACAGTTGGGAGTCATCTGAGCCAATTCAACAGCCTCAGAAATAGCTGTTCCCAATGAACCCTGATAGTTAGGATTTTTTGTGATAATATCCTTTCCAGCACGTGTTGACATAGACGGAGAAGGAGTTACCTGAGCACCAAATACCTGCATCATACTTCTACGATAAGGTTTCTGCTCATAACTTATTTTCACCTGATATACCGCTGAATTTATTCCGAATACATTGGCTGCATAAGAAAGAGCGGTACCCCACTGACCGGCACCTGTCTCGGTAGTTACATTTTCTACTCCCTGCATCTTACAGTAGTATGCCTGAGGTAAAGCAGAATTAAGTTTATGTGAACCTACAGGGCTGACACTCTCATTCTTGAAGTAGATGTGAGCCGGAGTATCAAGTGCCTTCTCAAGTGCATATGCACGTACCAACGGAGTGCTACGATAGTACTTATACATTTCGAGAACGGGTTCCGGAATATCAATCCATTCATCTGTCTGGTTTAACTCCTGACGACTGCACTCCTCACAGAATATCGGGAATAGGTCTTCTGCTTTCAAAGGCTGACCGGTTCCGGGGTGTATCATCGGCTGAGGTTTATTAGGCATATCAGCCTGAATGTTGTACCATTGTGTCGGAATCTCCTGCTCACTAAGGAAAAATCTTTTCTGTTTCATATCAATTCTTATTTTAAAATATTGTTTCTAATCGATTAAAGGCTACCTAAATAAAACTAAAAAAAGAGTCCGTCTCATATCGTGGGACGAACTCTTCATATTATCGAAATCTATTTTGATCAAGACAAACGAATCATGCAACCCCACGCCATCGTACGGTACGCCACTCGTTCTGCCACCAAAACTTGTTATTCATTTTTCCAGGTTTATACGACCGCAAAATTACTGCAACTTTTTAAGCATGCAATACTTTTGTCATTTTTTTTAAATTATTTTTGAACGGCAGCGAGCAGATATATCAATGCTGCCTGCCAGTTGATAGCAATCTCATTACGCTCATAATCCTCTTGTTCATCAACCCAATCTGTAGCTGAATGACCGCCTCCCACTAAATATCCCGGCCAAGGAGCATCAATACCGTCAGCAATTGAACGTCTGTCATGCGGATGAAGCGGCGGATTAAGTCCCAAACCCGTTACATAAGAGCGATTGTAATAGTTGTCTGAGAAAGTATGGGCTAAAATCTTAAGTATTGTCTTCTGATACTCTGCATCAGGCTGAATCATATCAGCCACATGAAGATTGATAGCCTGGCGGCACATAGTTCCGTTACAGCCCCAATAATAACGGCTCATGGCCCTTCCATATGGATCTTTCTGAGAATTGGACACAAGATTCTGAGCAGACTTGACAACAGACTGTTTTACACTACTAAGAAGAGTGGCATCACGTCCATCACGCTGAGAGAGAGCATAGACATACAATGCCAGGTTTGTTACATCACCCCAATCCCAATCATCAGCCACCAGATTACGACTGCGACGGATGGCATTCTCCAGATCATCAAGATATTTCTTTTCTCCGGTGCTTTCCCACAGTTCAGCGCTTGCCCAGATTATATCATCATTATATCCCGTCAGATAGCCTCCTGTTAAAAAATCGCCCTGACGAAACGAATGCCCAGGCTCTCTCTTCACACAGTCATAGCTGAGTCGGGCTGCATCCAGACATCTCCGGGCATACTCCTTGTCAAATTCAATGAATAAGCGATATGCATGAGCGGCTGTTGCAGCAAAATTTGCAGTAGCCTCACTGCTCCAATCTGTAAAATATCTCTCCTCCTTATCTGCCTGAGGCATAATGTATCCTGAAAAATCCAATCTGGTCAATTTATGGGAAACTTTGCCTGAACCATCCGGATATACCATCTTGAATAGAAAATCCATCTCCCATTTCAGTTCCTTTAGGTATTGAGGATATCCGGGTGCCGTTTCCGGTAAAGAAAGATCCATTTTCTCCAATGCAGGACGGAAATGTTCCCAAGCCATAAACAAAGAAGCCATCGTTACACCTGCATTTATGGTATATTTCCCATAGT
>CAZYFO010000135.1:2381-3081 GCA_964646955.1 uncultured Bacteroidaceae bacterium
GCATCATGCCAACCACCGGTGCCGTCTACTTGACCCTCCAAACCACGATATTTCTGCCAGCCATCCTCCAGATGACATGCCTCAGTAGCATAATGTTTACCATTGTAATCAGTCTCGACAGCCATTCCACATCGCCATAAATAAAAAGAGCGCATTGCAGTGATAAACGGTTCCTTATATACAGACTTACCAACCGGAAAGACTCCACTCTCACCTATTCCGTCCACCCTAATGAAATAGTTACCAGCCTTATTAAGTTCAGAAAAATCAGCCTTCCTGATATTCTGGTTAGTGAGTTGATAAAATTCACTATCACTAAGCGAACCGGAAATCACCTCCTTACCGTTCTTGGCATTGATTACAGAAAAATGCATATCTCCGCTCTCTACACCGTTAGGGCATAGCACGGTAGCAGTCTTATACTGCTCAATATTAAATCCCAAAGAATTCAGATGAATATTACCATTTACAGATTGAGCAGATACTTTTATACTACCACAAAATGCACACAATGCAAATGACAGAATGGCACAAAGAGACCTGTTTTTCATAAAATTCGATGATTAGTAGGTTAGTTAAATCAATCATTATTTCTCTTATGTTTAGCAATCCAAAGATAAGGAATTATTATTAGCCTATTATTCTTTAAGATAATATATTCAACTGTTATTAAACAATTGCTGTAGAATCGAAGATAAGC
>CAZYFO010000136.1:0-3076 GCA_964646955.1 uncultured Bacteroidaceae bacterium
GGCAGAATAATTCACTAACTTTGCATCGACCAGAAATCAAAATAGACCAGAGCAATATTAACATCTTAATCCTTACTGCTCATTAATGAGAATTTCTGACATTATGGGAAAGAAGAAAACGCTTTCGTTTGAAATCTTCCCACCGAAGAGAGAAGAAGATACCTTCACTCTGATTGAGAGCACCATTACCAAGTTGGATGCCCTCAAACCCGATTTTATAAGTGTGACATACGGCGCGCTCGGCAACACGCTCAGCAACACCGTTGCTATTGCCAAGAACATCAAAGAGCATACGCATGCCCAGCCATTGGCTCACCTGACATGTGTAGCCTCAACAAAAGAAAAGGTAAACAACATCTGCAGTGAATTGAAACAGGCAGGAGTAGAAAACATACTCACTCTGCGTGGAGATATGCCGAAAGACACCTCCACTCCCATCTTTTCAGATTTCAAGCATTCGTCAGACCTATCGGAATACATCAAATCACAGTTTGGCAGCTCATTCATGACCAGCGGTGCCTGTTATCCTGAGAAGCATCCCGAGTCTGCCAATATGAAAGAAGAGATAGAGAAACTGCTCATAAAACAGGAATCCGGAATGTCCTTTTTCACCACCCAGTTGTTTTTTGACAATGACGCCTTCTATCACTTCCTGATGGCAGCACGAAAAGCCGGCGTCACTATACCTATCATACCCGGCATCATGCCTATAACCAATTACGGGCAGTTAGACCGTATGATACAGATCACAGGATGTAATGTACCTCTCAAACTGAGAAACTATTTCGATAAGTATAAGGAAGATAAGGCAGCACTTGAAGAAGCCGGAATAATCTTCACCAGCTATCAGATACTCGATCTCATAGCCAATGACGTAGACGGCATACACATCTATTCGATGAACAAGAGCGACTTTATCACAAAGCTGATGCAAAATATAGAATACGTAGCATCAGGATTTTTCAAACAACAGTAAAACAATATGCATGCTACAAAATAAGATAGAACAGATTCAGATATTCGATGGTGCAACGGGCACCGAACTGTCCTACCTGCCTGAAGTCCTTGGAGCTCAAGGACTCACCATCGAAGAGTTAAACATAGACTTTCCGCTGATAATAAAAGATCTTCACAGATCATATATTGACGCCGGAGCAGACTATATCACCACCAACACGTTCGGTGTAAACCCTGCCAAATGGCAGTCTCAACGCTACACGTGGAAGCAAGTGGCCGATGCCGCCATAGACAATGCAAGACAAGCAGCACAAAACAGCAGCGTAAAAATCTTCTTCGATATGTCACCTTCCGGTCGCCTGATGGAACCCGTTGGTGATTTCACCTTTGAAGAGTGTTACGCAAACTATACCGATATAGTCAATTACACAAAGAGTAAAGTCGATGGATACATACTTGAGACATTTACAGACCTTTACGAATTGAAAGCAGCAGTTCTTGCCGTCAAAGACGCCACCGAATTGCCGCTGTTTGCCACCATGACATTCGACGATACGGACCGTACCATGACAGGTTCCACCCCTGAGATTGTAGCTCTCACGCTCTCATCTCTCGGAGTAGATGCACTCGGAGTCAATTGCTCCACATCGCCTGATAGAATAACAGGTCTCGTAGCACGCATGAAACCTTTTGCCTCATGCCCTATATTGGTACAGCCGAACAAAGGATTACCGGAAATCAGCGACAACAAGGTATCATACAATATAGATGACCGGGAATTTGCATATTGGGCCGGAAAAATGATAGAAGCCGGAGCCTCCATCATAGGAGGATGCTGCGGCACATCGCCCTCCACCATACGTGCCATCTCCAAATATAAAGGCCTGCAGGCCCCTACTCCTGCAAAACCTGATGGAACATACATATGTTCTTCTACAATACTGCTCCAATTGAGACAGGGCATAGTCTGTGGTGAACGTCTTAATCCCACCGGCAAGAAAAAGCTCAAAGCCGCCCTTGCTGAAGGAGACTTCGAATACCTGCAGCATGAAGCACTCGCACAGCGCAATGCCGGTGCAGACTTTCTCGACCTCAATGTAGGAGTACCTAACTGCGATGAGAAAGCCCTGCTCTGTCAGGCAGTAAAGAAAGTACAGGAAGTCTGCGACCTGCCGTTACAATTAGACAGTTCCAATCCTGAGGCACTCAAAGCCGCTATCAGACTATACAACGGAGTCCCCATGATTAACTCCATCAATGGAGATGAGAACTCCCTATCCAACCTGTTGCCTTTGATAGCCGCCTTCCAGACCCCAACTGTCACACTGCCACTCGATAAAGACGGTATACCGGAAACCAGCAAAGGCCGAATAGCCATAGCAGAACGTATCATAGCACGCGCTGCAGAAGCAGGCATTGACAAGAGACTATTAGTCATGGACGCACTCGTTATGGCCATCTCCTCAAATCAGGAGTACGGAAACACCACGCTGCAAACACTTTCCGAACTTAAAAAGATAGGCGTACTCACCATAATAGGACTCTCCAACGTCTCCTTCGGACTGCCCGAAAGAGCCCACCTGAACAGAACCTTCCTTGCCATGGCTCTGACCAAAGGATTAGACATACCTATCATGAACCCATTGGACCATGATGCTATGGAGATAACCAAATCCTTCATGGCCCTGTCAGGCAAAGATCCGGGCTGTCAGTCTTATATACTTTTCAATACGGAAGCCAGTCAAGACTCCGCACCTGAAAACCTCTATAACGCCATTGTAAAAGGCTTGAAAGACAGTGTCTTGCAACTATTAGACAAAGAGTTGGAAACCAACAATAAAGAGGCCATCATAAACCGTATACTCATACCGGCATTAGAAGAAGTAGGCGTACACTTTGAGAAGAATGAAATCTTCATGCCTCAGCTCATCCGCTCTGCCGAGTCGGCCAAATTAGCCTTTGAATTATTGGCATCAAGATATGACACCTCAGAAACAGACTCTGACAAAGGATCCATCATACTGGCTACAGTCAAGGGCGATGTCCATGACATAGGCAAGAATATAGTAAAGGTAGTGCTTCAGAGCCACGGATACCGCGTCTTTGATTTAGGCAAGAA
>CAZYFO010000137.1:0-3061 GCA_964646955.1 uncultured Bacteroidaceae bacterium
GAGTGCATACGTCCCATTGTATCTGTCATACCGTAAGAAGCAGGACCTGCAGCCATGTTATCAGGGTGAAGTGTACGACCTGTACCACCACCTGAAGCTACAGAGAAATAGGGCTTACCTGCAAGAACACGTTCTTTTTTGTATGTTCCGGCAACCGGATGCTGGAAACGGGTAGGATTGGTTGAGTTTCCTGTGATAGATACGTCAACGCCCTCCTTCCACATAATTGCAACACCCTCACGTACATCATCAGCACCATAGCACTTAACTTTTGCACGAGGACCGTCACTGTATGCAATCTCTTGAACCACCTTCAATTCACTTGTATAGTAATCGAACTGTGTCTGAACATAAGTAAATCCGTTGATACGGCTGATAATTTGTGCAGCATCCTTGCCTAAACCGTTTAGGATAACGCGAAGCGGCTGCTTGCGTACCTTATCGGCCTTAGCGGCAATCTTAATAGCACCTTCAGCAGCAGCAAAAGACTCATGACCAGCCAGGAATGCAAAGCACTGTGTCTCTTCATTCAGCAGGCGGGCAGCAAGATTACCATGACCAATTCCAACCTTTCTATCATCAGCTACAGAACCTGGAATACAGAAACTCTGTAAAGCGACACCGATATTTTCAGCAGCTTTTACAGCGCTCTTGTCTCCGGTCTTCTCGCCCTCTTTCAAGGCGATGGCGCAACCGCAAACATAAGCCCACTTAGCATTCTCAAAACAGATAGGCTGAGTCTCTTCACATGACTTATAAGGATCGAGACCGTAGCTGTCACAGATTTTATTTGCCTCTTCTATTGAGGAGATTCCATGCTCTTTAAGAGCTGCAAGCACATACTTAATGCGGCGCTCTTGTGATTCAAATTTTACTTCTCTAATCATAGTTGTATCTCCTTATTCTTTACGTGGGTCAATGAATTTAACTGCACCTGCCTCTGCTGTAAAACGTCCGTAAGTGGAAGTTACCTTCTTAAGAGCCTCATTTGCATCGGTTCCTTTCTTAACCTCATCCATAAACTTTCCAAGGTTAACGAATTCATAACCGCAAACCTGATCGTCCTTATCAAGAGCAATAAGCTTAACATAGCCTTCGGCCATCTCCAGATAACGAACACCTTTTGACTTGGTTCCGTACATTGTACCTACCTGACTACGAAGTCCTTTTCCAAGATCTTCCAAACCAGCACCGATTACAAGACCACCTTCAGAGAAAGCGCTCTGAGTACGGCCGTAAACAATCTGTAGGAACAACTCACGCATGGCTGTATTGATCGCATCGCAAACTAAGTCCGTATTAAGAGCTTCAAGAAGGGTCTTGCCCTGAAGAATCTCTGCGGCCATAGCTGCTGAATGAGTCATACCGGAGCAACCGATAGTCTCAATAAGAGCCTCTTCAATGATACCGTCCTTAACATTAAGAGACAGTTTACATGCACCTTGCTGAGGTGCACACCAACCAATTCCGTGTGTCATACCGGAGATATCACTTATCTCCTTTGCCTTGATCCACTTGCCCTCCTCTGGAATCGGGGCGGGACCATGCTTAGGTCCTTTCTGGACCACACACATCTGTTCAACTTCTTTTGAGTAAATCATAGATGATATATGTTTGTGAAATGATTTCGTTTACGAATGCAAAGTTACTGATTTTCTCGCGTTATTCTTTCACATTTTTGTAAAATAGACCGCACCAAAACTTAAAAAATTAATTAATCACGATTTTCTGTCCACAATTTGACTTACCTTTGTTCAAATTTTAATCCGATATGAAAAAATATTTCTTTATAAATCTTTTTTGTGGTATAATCGTCTCTGCGGTTTTATCCTCTTGCGATGATTCAGAATCATCATATCGCGAGCATTTTACTCGTTTTGCATCTGTTAGAGTATCTGCAACAAAAGTATGGTTGGATTTTGATTGTAGTAATGAAACTTACGTTTTATCCAATTTCAGAAAACATGAAGATCTGAATAAATTCCAAGTTCATGACGGAAGTCGTGTTCTTGCAAGAATTCTATATGATGTACCTGAAAATTCTACTTACGGAACCTTTTCTATCGAAAGGATGGACACAATATTATCCAAGCAGATCGATACAATTGCTTTTCAAGATTCTTTGGATATCTTTTTCTATTTCATTAATACCGATTTGGGGATTGAATATCCGGAGGTATGGACTACTGACCAGTATTTAAACGTGTCATTTTCTTATTTCCCCAATGCCACAAACCCGAATTTGACCAAATTCTATTTATGTCCTAAGGATGTAAAAGGGGACACTCTCAGAATGAGATTGATAGGTGAAAACACAGATACTGTTATTACCAGTGCATCATCAAAATTATTCTCATATGATATGCTGTCGCTAAAAACTGTAGAACCTGAGAATATCGGGGTAAAAAACAATATTGATAATATCATCTCTGCATTGAACAGTTTGCCGAATGACTCAATCTATATTGAAGTGGCAACTCCTGACTCACTCCATATTTATGACAAGAACTATAAAGGATGGCGTGGCGTTTCCGGTTCGCAAAGAGTAGTTAAGATGAAGAATTTCTTCAAGTAACCACTCCATATCATTGATATGCTAGTATGAATTATAGAAATTCAAAATGGGTATTCGAAAAAGCGGAAATATAAACATAAAAAACAAGAAGGCCACCTTCGATTATGAGCTTATCGATACCTATACCGCAGGTATTGTGCTTACCGGAACTGAAATTAAGTCAATCCGCGACTCAAAGGCCAGTCTTGTGGATACATTCTGTTTCTTCGTTGATGGGGAATTGTGGGTCAAAAATATGCACATAGCTGAGTACTTCTATGGTTCTTATAATAATCACTCTACAAAAAGAGACCGAAAATTGTTACTTACCCAAAAAGAACTTAGGAAGTTAAATCAAGATGCAAAAAATCCGGGATTCACAATTGTTCCTATCAGATTGTTCATCAATGAAAAAGGATTGGCAAAACTGGTAATCGCTTTGGCAAAAGGAAAACGCGAATATGACAAGAGACAAAGTATAAAAGAAAATGAGGACAAGCGAGAGAT
>CAZYFO010000138.1:0-3058 GCA_964646955.1 uncultured Bacteroidaceae bacterium
AGATGCTAATATCGGGTTTATTATATATCAGCAAGGTTTCATTATTCTTTGAGACACATATTATGCTATATTCCGGACTGAATGACGGTATGAAGACATAACCCCATGTCATTTTCTCAGGAACCAACATCTTCTTCAAGACGTTGTCATAATCACCGGTAGGAAAATCACTCTTAATCAGATTCTCTTGTGCTGATATAGGACTATGTACAACAACAGCAAGTAATGTTGTTAAAAACAAAAAACGTGTAATTCTCATAACTATATCCTTTTAATAATCCCGCAATTTATTGAAATTCAATATAAGTACCAAAGATAGAAGAGACTTTTTTAAGATAGCATCTACTTTTCCCTTACCATTCTGAACCGAATTCACAATTCTAAATGTTTCTCGTTGCCAACCTTGGACCTTGTGTATAGTTTAATCTATTCGATTTCAATGGAAACATCACTGATGTTATTGCTCTTAAGAAGAGTGCGGATTGAGTTTTTTGTAGCGGTGACATCGGCATCGGCAGAAAGACTTATTGTCACCATTGCAGCTGAGGACTCACCGTCCAAGCCCCAGACTCTCAGGCTTGACAGAGAAGACACTCCTTGCAGATGCTCTATATCATTACGTAGCACGGCAGTGTCTACCTGTTTAGGACGCCTTTCCACGAGTACGCTGAAAACATCACAGAGACCGCGAATTACATTTATCAATATATAAACCGATATCAGTACGGATAGTATGGAATCCAGCTTGGGAATATCAAAAAACAGAAGCACAATGCTCACAATCAGGACTGCCACCCAGCCCATCATATCGGATAACAAATGCAGCGAAACCATTCGTTCATTGGCGCCTTTGCCTCGCGTCTGAAGCACTGCGACACCCTTGAAGAATATGCCCGCCAATGCAATCCAGAACATTCCATTTGCCATAACCTCACCATGCTCATGTTCGGAAAGGCCTCCGAAACTCTCTACTAACATCAATATTGAACCTATTGTTATGACTGTCGCGTTAATCAATGCTCCCAACAGCGCAAAACGTCTGTATCCGAAGGGGTACTTATCGGTAGCCGGTTTGGAAGCAACTCTTTGGAACACCCAAGCTAGTCCGAGAGACAAGGTGCAACCCAGGTTGTGAACAGATTCCGAAAGTATTGCATTGCTGCCGGTTATTAAACCTCCGGCAACGGCAATTACGGTAAAGATCAGATTTAGGAAGAAAGCAACTAGGATATTGTGTGCACTTGACTGATGCAGCAATACCGGATTGTGCCCAATATGAGAATGAATCATCTCTTTTTGAAGATTTTTCTACGGAATAGAATTAAGGTAAATACAACCAGCATAATCACCAACACAATCAATGTTATCATGGTAGCCTTGAAGCTCTGAGGTGCATATCCCATAAGTAACAGCATGGGAAGGCCGAACGCCACAGCGGGAATACTTTGAAGAACTAAATTGTTAGCTGCCGGAGTCTCGTATTTAGGATCAATCTCACGAAGCAGAATCATGCCGTTACTGGCGGTTCCTGTAAGCATGCCGAACATGGAAAAGAATCCTTGGAATTGGTATCCGGGATAAATCTCCTTAGAAACCCAATGAACGTACCAAAAAGTAAAGATTGCACCAAAGAAACAGATTATCGTCAGAGGTAGCCAGAATATTTTCAGATTTTCAAAACTAATGGCAGCAGTTCCGGCCACAATCATTATATCAAAACTGAATCCGCTACATCTGTTTAGAAGATAATCATTCAGGTATTCTCTGTGCATCAGTTTCCTACTACGTAAAAACTTAAGAACTTGCTTAACAAGAGAAGCAAACAGAATACCCCAGAGGAAATTGAATCCGTAAACCAACGGCTTTATTGTTTTCTCTCCAAACGGGCCCATCTCCAAATTGCCAATAAAAGACATAAGCATATAGTCCAGAAAATAAGTGAACAGAATCATACAAACTACAATGGTAAGTTTGTCAATAGACTCAGTATGGGGGATTTCATTTTTTTTCTCGTATTCATCCAAGGTGTGTTTCTCCTGAAAATCGCTCTGTAAAGAAGCGGCAAGCTTTCCCTTACGACGTAAGATATTCATGTATACAACACCCACAACACTACCTACCATAAAGCCTATTGCGGCAATAGACAACCCGAAATCCTTTCCTTGAAACCCAATTCCCTGATCGAATGACCAATTCTGATATATGGAACCGAAATTCAGAGCCTGACCGGGACCCTGTCCATAGCCCATAGGAAGAAGTAATCCGCCGGCATAAAAAACCTGGCTCAAGTTTTTGGAAGTAAAGAAGAACTTAAATAGGATTATGGTAATAATGAGTCCTACTATTCCTTGAATTACATACGTGCCTACGGTGAGCATCCCAGAATCAATCACTCTGGTAGTAGCTGTACGTCCTTTTACCTGGGAGCTTCTCAGTGCCATGGAAATAAATCCTAATGCCAACGCATGATAAGTGACTATTTCCATAATCGGCTTATCTATTATGGCATTGAAAGAAGGGAATGTCTTCATAATAAATATGAGCAATCCGCCAATCAGAGCCGTAGGAATAAGGCTACGGTTCATAAAACCTACCTTACGGCGGATAATATTACCTGCTAATAACGCAACCGCGATTAGAAAAATCTGAATAAGAACTCTCCATGTTTCAGCTGAACTAAATGAACTCATACCTATTTATTGAAACTTAATTCTAATGTTGAACACAATGCAAAAAAATGATATTTTGTTAAACAACAAATTCAATTGGGAGCGAAAGTACCTATTTCACTCGGGTTTTGCAAAACAACTATGATGTTTTTTGATTTTATGGGTGTTTTCCAAACCAAAATTAAATAATAAGGTGGCTTCTCATATCAAAACGAAAATAAGACATCTCAAACCATAAAACAGAAGATTTTTTGCTTACACTAAAAAAAGAGCCGTTCTTCACGAAATTCCTCAAAAAAAATTGCTTTTTTTGAAATACAACTTATTATTCTTAGTATCTTTGCGCGCATTTTGAAAAATCAAACAAAAAAAGTATGAAAAAGATTGTA
>CAZYFO010000139.1:0-3016 GCA_964646955.1 uncultured Bacteroidaceae bacterium
TACTGGGGCACCAGCCGAACAGCGAAAACTGATTGGCATGAGTATGCCCCGAAAGAGTCAACGGATAATCCTTGCCTATGGCCTCCTGTTCCCAATGCATCGGGTCGTGGCTCAGAAGAATCCTAAACATACCATCCGTTCCTTTCGAAGCCTTCGTTAGATTACCTCTTGAGGGAAAGTGACTTGACGGAGTCGTATTCTCAACACCAATAATCGCAATAGAATCCTCACCTTTTGAAATCTTAATGCTTTCATCAAGAAGCACATGCCACCCCATGCTCTTTTCACGCCTCACCACCTCCCGGATACAATCTTCATTGACCACAGCTCTCCTACCCGGATTACTATATATTCCATAGTCATGATTACCAAGAATGGAAATGACACCATCATCAGCTTTAAGACCTTGTAAGATTCCGGATGTATAATCCAATTCATCCGGTTCTATCGTGATAATATCACCGGTAAACAAAATTATATCCGGATGCAAACCATTTATCTTTCTTACAGCTCTCTTCAACGAACCTGATCTATTCCTGAACGAACGGGAGTGAATGTCAGACAATTGCACTACCCTGTAACCATCAAAGGAGGCCGGAAGATCATCGAATGCCATTTCTACATTCTTTACCTGATAACAATTCCTTTCGATGAACATGCCATATGCAAGACCGATTACAGGCACTGACAATGACAGCAACCCCCAGCAAAAAGCTTTTTTGAACGATACACTCAAAAAAATAGACAGCATGCCACTCACCGCCAAATCAAGCAGGGTGAGTACAATCCAGAAAATCCACAGAATAACTAAACAGGCAATAATCTCCATAAACACCTTTATTCCCATACAAAGTTATCTCTTCCTGCACCCACCTCAAAATGATACTTCAAAATACCCAGATCAACGTCTGAATAAATTCCGTTTTTACACTCTATTGACACATGATTGTCCTTGCCATTAATCATAAACCTCTGACGATTCATCGCAGTAGGCGCCAACAAAGCCGCCTGCACCCCTTCCTGAAACCAAACAGGAGCCTGCCCCTGATACATGCTCACCATGGCAGCCGTCTTGGACTTGTGTGGCACACCCTGTGTAGCACCATATCCTATTACTATGACACCAGCCACGATTCTGCTACCGGATTCCTTTTCCATGGCACCTCGACTGAAAGTACTACCCACCCACCATGAATTCAATCCCAAAGTCTGTGCATAGAGAGCAACATCAATCCCGGAATAACCCAGTTTGACCGCCGCATCCGGTGTCTCAGGTGCAGCAAGTATCAAATAATTCCTTACACCCTTGGCAAGTATCATTTTGATGATAGCATTAAACGCCTTGTCATCGTCAATCTTGAGTTTCATTTCAAGACCGTATCCGGAATTGTTCTCCGCAATTCTTGCATTCAGTTTTTCCAAAATCTCTGCAGGAATAGGTTTATCAACATACTTGCGCACCACATGCCTGACGCTTATCGCTTCCTTGATTGTCATATACTACTGTAAATAATATCCGCAAGGTAGGAATTATCGTAAACACATACATCATCATGCCCCGAATTTATGTTCAGAATTTTCATAATAAAACAGATTACAATAAATATTTCTCATAGTTCATCAGCATCAAAAAGAGTAAGTTCCACTATTACAGGATTATCATCATCAGACAGACTTTACAGGCTCAATTATTTCAGTAACCGAGTCTGATCCATTTGCTGCGCTTGATGAACTGTCATGAGACTTTAAGCCTTTGCATGAACATACAGCAATACTGATACCAATAATAAATATTCTATTCATAAGAGAACTTATTCATAAGAGAACATAGCTTAATTCTTTTCATGGCAATAATCTACGATTTCACTAAAATCATATGCATAGATTTTTTCTTCGCTACAATCAGCACCATATAAGATTTTGGTTCTTGGATCATATGCTATACTATTGATATGGTTCTTTACTTTAGCACCACATAAATAATTACCTTCATAGTCAAACAGCAACAACTCAGGATTACTACTCTCTTCGGGACTTTCAGCAAAATAATCTCCTCCCAGGTAAATTGCAATAAAGAAGTCATCTGTACATAATCCATTCGTAAACGCTCTTCTCATCTCTTTAAACTCGGCAAAAGTCAGTTTATCTTCAAACGTCGTAGTCCCCTTCTGATGGAGTGCAAAATTCTTATTATTATCAAGATCAAAGTAATATATATAATCAAGACCACTAAGTGCATGAATAAATAAATTACGCTTCGGATGTTTGAATGTCGCTCCTGAATATATATTATAATACAAATCCCCATTGTTTTCAATGTCCATTATCCCCGAATAAACATCCAGATCACTCTTCTTCATATTCTTCATATCAAGGATGCTAAATGAAGGCGTATGCCATGAATTATAGTAAAACACGGTATTCATATCATTATCAATCAATGCGATGTAACCCGGATCTATTGGTGGTGCTTCACCAGCCATTGATGCCGCAGCAGTATCTAGTTGCATAAAAAACTTTTGAAAAACATCAATAGTCGTCCATTTCGCAGGTATTGTCACAGTGCTATTTTGTTGCATGGAACTCGTAAAATCCAGTTCTTCCAACATATAACCGTTATTCACTACAGGAATCATCGTCTTTCCGTCTTTGACATACTGCCGATTGTAAAGCACACTCATTGAAATAAACTCATTCCTTGCGCGTCCCTTTTTACAAAGCCTGGCTACCTCTTCAAAAGAGGTAGGATTAAACACCTTTATCAGGCCATCCGGATCACTGGTAGCCACCAATAGGAATGAATCACAGAAGATAATGTCCTCCATTCCTATAGCCTCAATATCAGTTAGCTTGCCATCCAATACAAAATCAGTATGATTACGATAGTCAATATCACGCACATCAAGCAGCAGATGCTTCTCTCGATTTGCACAAGAGAAAAACATCAGTACCACTACGATTGAAAATAATTTATTCATTGTTCTTTATATTAGTTTGTTATATAATAAGCCCCAGT
>CAZYFO010000140.1:0-2990 GCA_964646955.1 uncultured Bacteroidaceae bacterium
ACTCCTAAAGAGAAATTTAAACAATTAACAAACTTGGATTACAATGCGGCCGGCATTATCCGCCCAGAATTCAGTCTTATAAAAATCACTGATTTTTGATTATTGGTAACTTCGCCCTTCCCGCATGCGTGGCTGAAAGTGCGATTTCAACCACGCATAGAATACCGGAAAATTGCTAACTTAGCGCGGAAACAGAGTTACGTATAAATGTTTATATTTGTGGGTTATGAAGAATATGAAACAAACAGGCCCTTTAACTCTCTCGGAGAAGATACTTCAATCGCATTGTTTCCAAACAGGCGATTCACTTCCGCGTAGGGGGGAATATGCCAATTTCCGGCCGGACAGGGTGGCTATGCAGGATGCTACGGCGCAGATGGCGGTACTGCAGTTTCTTAATGCGCATAAGGAGAAAACAGCTGTTCCCACGTCGATTCACTGTGATCATCTGATACGTGCCTACAGAGGGGCGGAGGCGGATCTGGAGGAGGCGCTAAAAGAGAATAAGGAGGTGTATGATTTCCTTCAGTCGTCGGCCTGGTGCTATGGTATGGACTTTTGGAAACCGGGTGCGGGAATTATTCATCAGATAGTTTTTGAGAACTATGCATTTCCCGGAGGATTGATGGTGGGTACCGATTCGCACACGCCTAATGCAGGAGGTTTGGGAATGATAGCGATAGGTGTGGGTGGAGCTGATGCTGTGGATGTGATGACCGGTATGGAGTGGGAGCTTAAGGTGCCTAAGATTATCGGTGTCAGGCTGACGGGAAAGCTGGGCGGCTGGGCATCGCCGAAAGATGTAATATTGAAACTGACCGGTATGCTCACTGTAAAGGGAGGTACCAATTCCATAATAGAATATTTTGGTCCGGGATGTGAGACTATATCATGTACCGGCAAGGCTACTATATGCAATATGGGAGCAGAAGTGGGAGCTACCTGTTCTATTTTCCCGTTTGACTCTACGATGTACCGATATCTGTGTGCTACCGGACGCGAAAAGGTGGCGGAGAAGGCTATGAACAATAGTTCTAGCTTAAGGGCGGATAATGAGGTTTATGCGAATCCGGAACGTTATTATGACAAGGTAATAGAGATAAATCTGTCTGAGATTGAACCTTACGTGAATGGTCCTTTCACTCCCGATGCGGCATGTCCTCTGTCTGAGATGCCACGAAGGGTACGTGAGATGGGATATCCGGAGGCGGTCGAGGTGGCTCTGGTAGGTTCCTGTACTAACTCTTCGTATCAGGATCTGGCACGTGCGGCCGCAGTGGTGCAAGCTGCTATGGATATGGGGCTGACACCTAAGGCCCGGCTGATTATCATTCCTGGCAGCGAGAGAATCAAAGTAACGGCAGAGAAAGATGGAATTATAGCTGTTCTTCGCAGGGCGGGCGCGTTGATTATGACAAATGCCTGCGGCCCTTGCATTGGGCAGTGGAAGAGGGTGACTGATGACAATAACCGCCGTAACTCGATAGTGACTACGTTCAACAGGAATTTTGCCAAGAGGGCGGACGGGAATCCGAATACTTACGCGTTTATTGTCTCTCCCGAGATTGCTGTAGCTTTTGCTTTCAGCGGTGTATTCGGAATTCCGGAAGGGCTGGAGGCTCCGACTGTGCCAAGCCTTCCTTTGGAGGGTTTCGCGTATTGCGATTCGGGTTGCAGTGCTCTTAAGGAGACATTCAGGGAACCGTTAATCAGTGCGTCGAGTAGCAGAATTCAGAGACTCAAGCCGTTTGAGAGATGGGATGGGAGTGATTTTATGGCACTGCCTCTTTTGATAAAGACTAAGGGCAAATGTACTACCGACCATATATCTATGGCCGGCCCATGGCTGCAGTACAGAGGTCATCTGGAGAATATTTCCGGCAACTTTCTGCTGGGTGCGGTGGATGCTTTTACCGGTGAATCGGGAGTGCTTGTTGAATATCCGGGTGCTCCGGGAAAGATAAGCGCGGTATCGGCCAGAGCACGTAGGCTTGGCAGAAGCATTGTGGTTGCTGAAGATAACTACGGAGAAGGCTCAAGCCGTGAGCATGCGGCTATGGAGGCGAGATATCTTGGTGTAAAGGTGATTATTGCCAAGAGTTATGCCCGTATTCACGAGACTAACCTGAAGAAGCAGGGTGTATTGGCATTGACTTTTGCCGATCCTTCTGACTACGACAAGGTTCTTTCCGAAGATATGATTGATGTTATGTGTTCTTCGATTGCTCCCGGTGTGGAGGTGCAGGTGGTGCTTAATCATAAAGACGGGTCAACTGACAGGATTGTGGCGAATCATACATACAACGATCAGCAGATTGGATGGTTTAAAAACGGTTCAGCTTTAAACAGTTTATGCAAAAAGTAACAATACCCTATATTAAGGGCGATGGCGTAGGTCCGGAAGTGACTGCGTCGATGATGGCTGTGCTTAATGCGGCTGTCTCCAAAACGGGATGTGCGATTGACTGGCTGGAAGTACCGGCCGGGCAGAAGGCTTTTGAGATGTTGGGCAGCTATATGCCGGATGGGACTCTCGAAGCTTTCCGTAAGTACGGTCTGGGAATAAAGGGGCCTCTTATGACTCCGGTGGGTGGTGGAATACGTTCTCTGAATGTGTATCTCAGGCAGACTCTCGATCTGTATGTTTGCCTTCGTCCGGTTCGTTGGTTCAGGGGTGTGGTATCACCGGTGAGACATCCTGAGAGGGTGGATATGGTGGTTTTTCGTGAGAATACCGAAGATATATATGCCGGTATAGAATGGGAGGCCGAGTCGGCTGAGGCAAAGAAGCTATATTCGTTTCTGAGCCGTGAGATGGGTGTTACAAAGGTGCGTTTCCCTGAGACATCGGCATTTGGTATTAAGCCGGTGAGCCGTGAAGGAACCGAGAGGCTGGTACGCGCTGCCTGCAAGTATGCCTTGGAACACAATAGGCCTTCTGTGACTCTGGTTCACAAGGGCAATATTATGAAGTTCACCGAGGGCGGCTT
>CAZYFO010000141.1:0-2968 GCA_964646955.1 uncultured Bacteroidaceae bacterium
AAAGAGCAGATAGAATCCGAGCGCAAGTATGCAACTACTCTTCGCGAAGAGAGTGACCGACAGTGGGCACAAAAACTTGAAACGCTTAAACAGGAGATGCAGAAAACGGCAGCTGAACAATTGGCTGCAAAACAGGCCTCACTTCAGGAAAACAACCGTACCCAGATGGATGAACTGCTGAAGCCTATCAAGGAGCAGTTCTCCGAGTTCAAACGATCCGTTGAGGAGAGCAAGACCAAGAACGAGGTCAATAAAAAAGAGATACAATCCACCTTTGAGGCTACGATGAAACTGTTCCAGCAAGAGCAACAGCATGTCGTCACTTCCATCAAGGAACAGACAGAACGCATCGGCTCTGATGCCGCCAATCTCACAAAAGCTCTGAAAGGAGACAACAAGACACAGGGAGACTGGGGCGAGATGATTCTTGAAAGTATTCTTGAGACCAGTGGACTCAGAAAAAATGAAGAGTTCTTCATTCAGGAGAACACCAAAGACGTTGACGGCAATAACTTCCGTCCCGACGTAGTAGTACATTTTCCCGAAGGTCGTTCTGTCGTAATCGACTCTAAAGTCTCCCTCACCGCCTATTCAGATGCAATAGCCGCCGAGGACGAAGCCCAGCGTGACCGACTCCTCAAAGAACATGCCCGTAGCGTCAGACGCCATGTAGATGAACTTGCGCAAAAAGACTACAGCAAATTAGTCAGTGACTCCATAGGTTTTGTACTGATGTTCATACCCAACGAAAACAGCTACATCACCGCCATGAAGCAGCAACCCGACCTAAGCAGATATGCCTACCAGAAGCACATCATCATCATATCTCCAAGTAACCTGATGATGGCATTGCAATTGGCCTACAACCTGTGGCAGTACGACCGTCAGAATAAAAACGTTGAGAAGATAGTCAAAACAGCATCCGAACTATACGACAAAGTAGCCGGCTTCTCCGATACATTCCTTGACGTGGAAGCACAAATTGCCAGACTGTCATCATCCTTCGGAAAAGCCAAAAACCAGCTGTACGAAGGCAGCGGCAATGTAATGAAACGTATGGAAAATCTGAAATCACTTGGCATCACACCGAAGAAACAAATCAAATCCATAGAGGAATCTACTGAGGAATAGCATTTTATAGTGTTTATTCAAAAAAGATCTATAACTTTGATGCAATTAACCAACTGAAATTATAAACATCAAAAGTTATTATGAGAAGGAACATTTCCAGTTTACTTATTGTAGCCTTATTATTGGGTAGCACATTAATTCAGTCATCGTGCTCTGATAAATCGTATTATGCATTCCCTGTCAAGGAGATCGATTTTGTCAATAAGACAGATAGTGTTTTAGTAGGAGAAAAACTAAATATATCTGTTCTTGCTCCGCGAAATATTATGGTTTGTGATTCGCTAATACTAATATTGTCTTCAGATCCTAATGGACAACTAAAAGTATTTAGTTTATCATCAATGAAACAAATTGCAAATTTGTGTTCAAAAGGACGGGCAAAAAATGAGTTCACCCAGCCAATGTTTGTGAGTAATAATTATCAGATTATTGATGGAGACATCCATGTTCAGATATATGACAATGATTATACTTTCAAAGACGTAAATGTATCAGAATCGATAAGAAAACAATCTACGATAGTTACAGAAGCCTACGAATCTCCTTATCCATTAAATTCTAAAATGATCTTTATTGATAATCAGATCAACAAAAGATTTGTATGTTTTCCAGCAGGTCAATCACAGAGTGATGGAAATATAACTCTTCCTCCTCGTTATACTATAGAAATCAATGGAAATGAGAACAATAAATTGAAAGTATTCCCGAGAATTAGAGAAAGCGTCAATCCTGAAGATGCTACTTACGGCTATTTTGGTTCATTACATAAACATCCCAATAAAAACATAGTTGTTCAAACTTTAGAATCTATGGATTATTTGTTGTTCTTTGATCTGGACAAAAATAAAAATTGGGCTATTCATCAAATTGGTTCTACATCCTTTGATGATGTGGTGCAACCCACGGATTTTGATGCTATTGAATATACTCACTTTTTAGGTTTTGCATGTACATCGGATATAATTATGACAACATATATCGCAGGAGACTATAGCGTAAATGTTTCAGATTATTTTTCAGAATCAAAGCCGGAGTTGTTGTTTTTCGATTGGGATGGTAATTATTTAGGAGGAGTAAAATTAAATCAGCGTACTACTCGATTTTCATATGATAGTATTCACCAAAGAATAATTGCATCTGATTATTCGAATGAAGTATTGTATTCATACGATATAAGTAAAATACTTTCATCTTTCAGTAAATAAAGAAACTATATCGTATGAAGGCAGCGGCAAGAAACATTTCAAGTTTACTTATTGTAGCTTTATTATTTGCTTTCGCATCCTGCAATAATAGAAAACATGTTCAGACTGTAGCTGTTAAGAACCAAGAAATCGATACAAACTTAGTTGTATACAGTTTTGAAGGTCCTCCATTATATGACACATTGTCGTATGATAATATTATTAAAGAAGTTTCTTATATTCCGCTGGAAACTAATGAACTATCTTATATTGGTAACGTTTATAATATTGAAACCATTGATGGAAATTTATTAGTTTGCAATGGGAAATACTATCCAAAATTCCAAATAAAAATGTTTGACTCAGAAGGCAACTTCATAAAAAATATATTCAATATTGGTCGTGGCCCAAATGAGATATCATCTTATACACTCAATTGGACAAGTAATGATTCAACAGGAGAGGTTATAATTTGGGGAATTGATAAAATTCTAATATATAACACAAGAACACAAAAATATTCACTGCTTCAAGAATTTAAATCATCAGATGGTTCTATAACTTGTTCAAAATTTATAGCTCTTGATGATGGTTCATATGTTGGATTTAATGGAGTTAGCAGGCGTAAGAATGATTACTCTCCCTTTCCGTAC
>CAZYFO010000142.1:0-2964 GCA_964646955.1 uncultured Bacteroidaceae bacterium
GGTATTCAAAAGGTATAGTGTACGACAAGAACCCTCAGTTCTATTGCGATTGGACGGATGAGGCATCGGCACTGTTGATAGCTATGGATAGTGAGTTTCAAGAGTTACTTAATGTGCTCGGAGTACGCGCAGGAGCAATACCGACAATACTTGATTATTACGAGAGTCATGATGCCGCGTCATTGACCCGCAAACTAAACTCAATTAAGGCTTTTGGGGGCCTGCTTTCTCCAATGAATAATGTGGAGGGTGGCTTTGTTCCGGATTTTGGAAGCAGATATTTTACGGAAGATTTTCCGTACGGCTTAAAGATTATCTACGATATTGCACATGAGAATAGTGTAAAGTGTCCTATGATAGATATGGTGTTTGAGTGGGGAATGAAAATGATTTATGATGGAAAGCTATGATTTGAGGAAGCTGCAATTAAAGATGCTGGACATCTTAATTGCGATTGATAAAGTGTGTCGTGAACATGACTTGTGCTACTATCTGGACTCAGGTACTATATTGGGTGCGGTACGTCATAAAGGTTTCATTCCATGGGATGACGATATTGATATCGCTATGCCACGCTCAGACTATAATAAATTGATTGAACATTGCAAGCAGTGGATTCCGGCACCATATGAAATGGTTTGCTATGAGACAAATAATGCCTATTCGCTTACTCACGGTAAAATTCAGGATATATCCACTACATTAATCGAGCGGCCTCATTATCTGCTATTGGGTGGGCTGTTCGTAGATATTTTCCCTTTGGATGGTGTTCCTTCCAACAAAACATGGCATAAGATGAGAATGAGGTACTATCATTTCTTGGAAAATATGGCCTATTTGTCTCGCCGAGATCCCTATAAGCATGGACGAGGGGTTTCTTCATTTTTTGTAAGACTTTTCCAAAGTTTGTTTTCCTTTGACCGAATAATGAAGATGAACAAATGTATGAGGCTAAAATACAGTTTTGAAACGTCGCAGTATGTCACCAACTATTACGGTAATAAAAGAATTCCAAAAAGTGCATACGGTACGCCTAAGGCAATTGAATTTGAGGGTCATACGTTGATGGGACCGGAGAATCCGGATGCTTATCTAACTTCGACATACGGTGACTATATGACTCTTCCTCCAGTGGAGAAACGTTTACATCACGTCTTTCATCACGTGGATCTGGAAAACTCCTACAAGACATACAAGCCTTGACGTTGCAAGTCGATTGAGGGGTAGGGTGTGAATCATGAATAAAAAATAATAGACGGTAGCGTCTATTATTTTTTTGAGTTTAGTCTCTTTTCAATAATCTTTGAGACTAATATGAATTGATACATTCCTTCAGTTACGGCTCGAATAAAGCCGGGTGCGCCATCTCTAATACCACCTTTTATTATATAAGCTTTAAAGAAGCGGAATAATGGGCGCCATAAAAGAGAACCGACACCGAGTGTGGCTTTCTTCTTGTTTAGCTCATTGTCTGTATAATCATTGGTCTTTTTTATGATACTGTATATGGAATCATTGGCCAAATGGATAAATGCCTTGTCTTCTTCATTGCTTGGGATTCGTTCAATTTTTCCTTTTACAATGGGAGATATATGTATTATCGCAGGCCAAACTGTACCTTCCTTTCTAAAGAACCTCAAAAGATAATCAGGGTAATGACAATGCATAAAACGTCCCATGAAATAGTTTTTTCTGGGTATGGAAACTCCCGCCGGTGCATCGTCTCTTTCTATTGTCTTATAAAGGAAATCCCTTAATGAGGGTGTTACGAGTTCATCGGCATCAACGACCAATACCCAAGGATGAGTCGCTGCATCTATTGCAAACTGACGGGCAGGTTCTACAATATTTATAGTACCCTTCTGAAATGTAATGATTCTACACCCATATTTTGCGGCAATATCCAATGTGGAATCAGTGCTTTCCATATCACAAATAAGAATCTCATCGAAATCATTTACAGATTCCAAAACTCTTGCTAAATGAGCTTCAGCATTGTATGTGTTGATAACGACTGAAATGGGCATATTCCTTATAGTTTTATTGTTTTTCTATAGCTTTCAAAGAGGTCGGAGAAGGTGTTATTGTCACTAAAACGTTCAACATATTTTTCGCCTTCGTTGATCATCTTTTCTCTTAGGCTATCATTGTTCCAGATTTCCTGGATTGAATGAGCCAACTGCTTCTCATCATCAGGTGAGACATATACTGATGAAGGGCCACCAGCCTCTTCCAGACAAGAGCCTGTGCAGCCTATTACCGGAACTCGGCTGTGTATGGCTTCGATTATTGGGATGCCAAAACCTTCATAGCGTGATGGATAAACGAAGATATGTGATAACTGGTACATTGCCGGAAGTAATTTAAATGGAAGATTATGAATCATTTTGATTCTGGAAGATAATTCTTCATTTATTGCATATCTAATGACTTCGTCAGCATATGGAGTGTGTTTTCCTACAGCAATAACAGATATATCATCAGGTAAGAATCTCAAAGCCTTTATTAGAAGCAAAAGGTTCTTGCGCTTTTCTATGCTGCCTACATACAATATGAATCTGTCGGGAAGTTCGTATTGTTTCTTTACTTTTTCTTTTAATTGGTCGGAAGCGATTTGCTTGAAAACCGGATCGCATCCCTGATATACTACATCAATCATATTACTGTCAATATGATAGAAACTGACAATATCTTTTTTTGTACACTCGCTGACAGCGATGATTCTATCTGCCTGCTCGCAAGCTTTCCGAAATTTATAATTGTATATGGTGCGGTCAATCAAATGATAACACTCCGGATAATGAAGAAAAATCAGATCGTGAATTGTGACTATGCTTTTTGTCTCTTTGACTTTTCTAATATTTAGAGGAAGCTCGTTGCTCAGTCCATGAAAAAGAGTGACCCCATCAGAGGAAATATCGTTGGAGACTCCCCATGTGCGCCAAAATGATTTTAAATACCTCC
>CAZYFO010000143.1:0-2930 GCA_964646955.1 uncultured Bacteroidaceae bacterium
CCATCTGTCCAGGTCATTTTGATATTTTGAAATAGTACTATTATATGTGGTTTTAAATAGAGAAAAACTAATTATAGTGCTATATTTTGTAATAAAACTACGGAAACAGCGAATATAATAAAGTTATTACTATTTTTGCACAAGATATTTAATGGTGTGTTTTATGATAGAAGAATTTAAAGTACAGAATTTCTTTTCGATTAGATCGGAACAGATGATCAATTTTCGTTGCTCATCAGATACCTTTATGAGTGAAGAATATTGTGTTGAAGTGAAACCCGGTTTGAAACTCCTGAAATTGGGCATTGTATATGGTGCTAATGCTTCAGGTAAAAGTAACTTGTTACATGCTATCGAATTCTTTAAATATATGGTATGTAATGCTCCTAAAGATAGATCATCAATTATCAAAGTAATACCTTTCAAGCTTGATGATAATTCATGTAATAAGCATACCACAATGTCTATGACTTTCTACATAAATGGAGAAAAATATATTCTTAATATGGAATTTGATGATTCTCGCTTTTATGAGGAGTCATTGATTGTATATACTTCGCCCAAAGGTACTACTCTCTATAGCCGTTCTTATAATAATGAAACTGATTCATCATTAATCACATTTAGTTCAAAGCTTGGGTTAATGAAGAAAAGTCAGGATGTTATTATAGGAAATACATTGAACAACCGCAGTGTGTTGGCTGCCTTTAGTGTATCAAATATTGAATCGTCAAAACTGAATGATGTTTATTCGTATTTCTCCAATCACATTCCTGATGTGCTGGAACCGAATATGATGCTATCTTCTTATATAAAGAGAAAATTAGAACTAGACAAAGATGGTTCATTGAAGAATTTTCTTTTGAAATTTTTAAAGGCCTCTGATTTTAATATCAAGAATTTTGAGTTAAGTGATGAAGAAATGCCTATAACACAAGAAATGGAAAAGGTTATTCAATCATCTCCGTTAAGTGATGAAAAGAAGGCTCAGATGATGCAAAAAGGAACGATTAAGAGTTCTAATATAAACTTTGTACATACTACTGATGATGGTGATCATAATTTACCGGAAGAATATGAGTCTCGTGGCACAATTCGTTTTATGGGGATGTCTGTTATTTTAAAACAATTGTTGAAAGATGGACATTTTGTTATGATGGACGAAGTGGAGAGTAGTATTCATTATGAGCTCCTATCTTATTTTCTGAAAGTATTCTTGGTAAATAGCAACAAGGAATCTCAATTGTTCGTGACTACACATGATGTTAATCTACTAAACGAAGACTTTATACGAAGAGATTGTATTTTGTTTACAGAAAAAAATGGGGCTGGCGAAACAATTGTCAAGCGACTTTCCGGAATGGGACTTCATAAGAACTTATCTCCATATAATGCCTACAAGCAAGGCAAGTTGATTGATTTACCTTTTTTGGGTAGTCCTTATTTTTCGCTTAATGATGATTGCTTATGAAAAAAAGTATAGCAATAATCGGAGAAGGTGAAACCGAGTGGTTCTATTTTGAATCACTTCGGGTAAAATGCCGTTATCATTTTAAGGTTGCCCCTGATTTTCCACAGCATAGTGACATTGGTCACATGGTGAAGCTGGTAGATACTTATGTGAATCGTGAATATGACTATGTGATATGTCTTGTTGATATGGACAGGTTGTTCCGTGTTCCAAAAGAGATGGAGCTATATCAAAAGACTAAACGAAAATACAGCAAGAATAATAAAGGATCAAAAGTCATGTTCATTGAAACAAATCCATGTATTGAGTTTTGGTTCTTATTGCATTTCTTGCCTGAACTATCAAAACGTAATTACAGAACGTATGAAGAGCTTCTTCCCGAACTTCAGAAGTACATGCCTGGATACGATAAGACTAAACGATACTTCGAACGCACAAATCTTTATTGCTATCTGACAGAAAATGGTGATTTACAGCGGGCTATTAAGAATGCAGACTATGTCTGTGAGTTAAGTGAAAAAAATCCGGAGGATGCGATGGCGTATTCGGAGGTGCAGAAATTGTTTGAAATATTAAATGGAATGAAATAGTAATGACCCTATGGCAATACATTGTTCACCCTTCCAGCGACCACCCGTGTTCGCCGTGGTAGATCATCTGCCTGGTCATGCCGCTGTAGATGCCGATGTTTTCACCTGTGATGAAGGTGGAATGGTCTGAGCAGAGGAAGATTACCATTTGGGCTATGTCCAGGGGATTGTATACTTGGTTTACCCGAGTGCTTGCAATACAATAAGAGATAAAGCATATCTTTGTATTTGGACTTAAACAAACGATATTTTGAATATAATAAAGCGTGCTACAACAGCTGATATACAGCTAATACATAATATGGCGGAGATAGTTTTTCTACATACATACAAAGAGATCCTATCAAAAGAGCAATTGGATTATATGATGGAATGGATGTATTCTAACGATAATCTGAGGAAACAGATGGAGGTAGAGAATAACACATTCTTCATAATATTTGTTGATGAGAAAGCTGCAGGATATGTTTCAATACGTCCTGAAGGAGGTGATGTTTTTCATTTAGAGAAAATATATGTGTTACCTGAATTTCAGAAACTGAAACTCGGCAAGGCTTTGTTTATGCAAGCAATAAAGGGAATAAAGGAGATGCATCCCGGAAAATGTGAGATGCATCTGAATGTAAACCGTAACAACAAGGCCCTGAAGTTCTACGAACACATGGGAATGAAGATAATATCGGAAGGTGATTTTCCTATAGGTAACGGTTACTATATGAACGATTACATTATGGGAATTACTATCTGATTGTATCGCCGGGTTCTTCTCGATTATATTATAGTTGTGTGTGGCATCCGATAACCTTGCTCTTAAACTGTGTCATCTTTCCAAGTCATTTTGATATGTGGTATTCCATCCAGCATAAAGG
>CAZYFO010000144.1:0-2917 GCA_964646955.1 uncultured Bacteroidaceae bacterium
CCAGTATTTCCAGTGTGGTCACTGACAATACATCGTCAGCAGCGACATATCCGACAAATTATTTTACATCCTTCTCTAACAATCGCGGATCATATGATGCTACAAACGGTATAATGACCGGATATAAGATGGAATATTTCGATTGGGCAGGTGCTACTACGACAAGCCATGTGGCACGTTTTTATGTCAATAGGGCATCGTTGTCACTTGCTATGGTAAGAAACGTTACATCTACTCTTAATAACTGTACTATTCTCAATAATTTCTATGGAGGAGGTTGTCTGGGTACAGTTAATGGGACAATAACCTCAACATTGAATAATTGTACTGTGTTGGGCAATGTATTCGGAGGCGGTTATTCGGTTGAGATTCCCGTATGTGATGTATATCCCACAGTAGCACCTACTTTTCCCGCCTATGACGGAAATACCGGAACATTCAGTAGTGCAATACTTCCTACCCCGATCAAGCACACATGGTCTAATCTTGGTAGTACATCAAATCCGTTTACAACCAATGAGAACGGAAACTGGATTTTTACTAATGTGGATTTTTCGAATCTTGGAAAGGTTTCGGGAAATACCATAGTAACGGTGACGGGGGCTTCAAGAATTGACGGAGCTTTATTCGGAGGAGGAGATGAATCCATGGTGACGGGCAATACTAGTGTGACCGTATCTACAGCACAGACATACAAAATAAGTACTGTATATGGGGGTGGAAACATAGCCAATGTAGGTGGTAGTACGGTGGTTAATGTTAACAACGGCCTTATAGATAATGTATTTGGAGGTGGAAATAATGCTGATATAGGTGGTAATACGTCTGTTAGGGTCCTTGATGGAGAAATACTTGGAAATGTATATGGTGGTGGAAATCAGGGTGATGTTATAGGTAGTCCCAGTGTTCAAATTGGAACAACACCCGCACCATAATTTTTTGAGATATTTCTTACTTAAGATATCGTTTCTATTATATCTTTAATAGAAAAAACATTTATTGGACTATAAAACCAGAATAACCTAAATAATAGGTGTCCTTATTTTTTGCTTAAGAGCAAAGTAAAATGCCATCTGCTTGATAATTAGAATCAAATTTGCTAAATTTGCGGCTATTTATTTAAGATGTATATTTTAGATGTCGTAAAGAGGTTTTTTATTTAACAATTACAAGATGAATATTGTATCAAAAGAAATCCAGCTTCCTGATGGAAGGACTATTAAGCTGGAAACCGGGAAATTGGCAAAACAAGCTGATGGAGCCGTTATGCTTACACTTGGCAAGACTATGCTTCTGGCCACTGTTTGTGCTGCTAAAGATGCAGTTCCCGGAACTGATTTTATGCCGCTGCAGGTTGAGTATAGAGAAAAATATGCGGCTATCGGCCGTTATCCGGGTGGCTTCACCAAACGTGAGAGCCGTCCTTCAGATTATGAAATTCTGACTTGTCGTCTGGTTGACCGCGCTCTGCGCCCGTTATTCCCGGACAATTATCATGCAGAAGTTTTTGTTAACATCATATTGTTTTCTGCAGATGGTGAAGATATGCCTGATGCATTGGCCGGATTGGCTGCATCGGCTGCACTTGCAGTTTCAGATGTACCATTTAACGGACCTATCTCTGAAGTCCGCGTAGCCCGTGTTGATGGTGAGTTTGTTATCAACCCAACCTTCAAACAGTTGGAGCAGGCTGATATGGATATCATGGTTGCTGCCACTTATGACAACATCATGATGGTTGAAGGTGAAATGAAAGAGGTAGGTGAAGCTGATTTGCTTGCTGCAATGAAGGCTGCACATGATGAGATAAAGAAGCATTGTAAAGCTCAGATGGAACTCACCGAGGCTGTCGGAAAGAGTGTAAAACGTGAGTACTGTCATGAGAATAATGATGAAGAGTTACGTAGTGCCCTTAAAGAGGCTTGCTACCAGAAATCATACGATTTGGCTGCTGCAGGTAATGCAGACAAGCATTCACGTGAGGACAATTTCATGGCTGTTCGCAATGAGTTTAAGGTAGCATACAACGAGGCACATGCAGATATGGATGCTTCTGAACTTGCAGAAAAGAATGCCTTGATAGACCGTTATTTCAATGACGTTGAACGTGATGCAATGCGTCGTTGTATTCTTGACGAAGGTAAACGTTTGGATGGTCGTAAGACTACCGATATTCGTCCAATATGGTGTGAGGCAGGTTATTTACCAGGCCCTCACGGATCATCAGTCTTCACACGCGGTGAGACTCAGGCTCTTTGCTCTGTAACACTCGGTACAAAGGATGATGAGAAGATGGTCGATGACGTGTTGGATAAGCACGATGAGCGTTTCCTTCTGCATTATAACTTCCCTCCTTTCTGTACAGGAGAAGCCAAGGCACAGCGTGGTACAGGTCGTCGTGAGATAGGACACGGTCATCTGGCATGGCGTGCTCTTAAGGGACAGATTCCTGCAGGTTATCCTTATACTGTTCGTGTGGTATCTGATATTCTCGAATCAAACGGTTCTTCTTCAATGGCTACCGTTTGTGCCGGTACACTGGCTCTGATGGATGCAGGTGTAAAGATCAATAATCCGGTATCAGGTATAGCCATGGGTCTTATAAAGAATCCCGGTGAAGATAAATATGCAGTATTGAGCGATATCCTGGGTGATGAGGATCACTTGGGTGATATGGACTTCAAGACCACCGGTACAATAAAAGGTCTTACGGCTACTCAGATGGATATCAAGTGTGACGGTCTCTCTTTTGAAATACTTGAGAAGGCCCTTGCTCAGGCAAAAGATAGCAGAATGCACATACTCGGTAAGATACAGGAGTGCTTGGCTGAACCTCGTGCCGATCTGAAGCCTCATGCTCCTCGTATTGAAACATTGACTATTCCTAAAGAGTTTATCGGTGCTGTAATAGGCCCGG
>CAZYFO010000145.1:0-2886 GCA_964646955.1 uncultured Bacteroidaceae bacterium
TTATCAGTAGTCCTATTACCTCGGAATAATTTTTCATTCCTGAAGGTATACCGTTTCCTTTCAGAAATATTTCATATATGAATCTTTGGGCAGTATCAAGAGGCCCGAAACGTTTTTTCTGCCAATATGATTTTTCCGATTCAATCTGCGCAAGAATTTCCGGGCGGACGGTGCTTCTCCATTCATTGAATTCCTCTTCATCGAGTAGCTCGTATGCATTGTTCCCTACATGGACTAACAATGAGTACCATGCACTATATCGGATAGTGGAGTCATTTTGTGCATTGCATGCCTGAAAAGCCCACCAATTGGCTTCGGCCTCATTGCTTACTCCCAGCAGATGAGAATACTCATGTGCCATTGTGAAAGGGTATTGTATCGGTAGCAGTTCACTGTTCAACTGCGATTCATTAAAGAAAGGTCCCATGAATCCAAAAACTCCCGATCCTGAGTAAAGATCGTTTAATAATGGACGTTTCATATAATGCCAGCTTCGAGGCTTGCATAGCCCGTATTTTGTAGGAACACTTTTGAAAAACTCCTTGACTGCAGCCTCAGTCAGGATAGGCTGGTTTATCGCCTGCTTTACATATATGTTGTTCAAAGTATCCGTGTATTCTGTAAGAAAGTTTAGAAAAGCGTCCTTGTCAAATTCTTCTTTCTCGACCTCAATACGGTCAGTCAGACTGCTTCTGGAGTAGTTTATTCCCCATCCGATATAGAACCAAACGTATACCAGAGCTATAAGTTTGAATTCTTTCCAAAAGCACTCTTTCCATGATATTCTTTTTGTAGCAGAGCGAATAATATTCAGGATAAACACAAATGCAATAAACAATACCACAATCTCCTCAAGAGAAAAAGATACAACAGAAGCTATTAGTGATAATGCATTAGAAATATATGGATAGATATACAGAGCATAAAAATCGGCAAGCACTGTAATATGCCTGAATAGGGTTACAACCGCTATAAGGTATATCCATACAATTATATCTCTACGTACTCTTTTCTTCATTTGATTTAATTATTTAAAGTTCTTACTAAATCTATTGTTGAATAGCAATACAACTTCTAAGTTTTCGGCAAACTTACATGTATATAATGAAAAACTCAGCCGCTTGAATAAAAATATCGGACCAATTACATTATCTTTGGATGTTGCAGCCGTTATGAGAAGCTAAATATTGACTTGAGAAATAAAATAACCAATTGAATAATAATATGATATTAACAACAACCCCGACAATCACCGGTAGAGAGATAGCAGAGTACAAAGGCGTAGTCTTTGGAGAAGTCATTACCGGAATCAACTTCGTAAAAGATTTTCTGGCAGGTATGCGTGACTTTGTAGGTGGTCGTTCGGCTACTTATGAAGAAGAACTTACCGCTGCACGTACTCAAGCAATGGCCGAATTGGAGCAACGCGCCAAAAAGCTGGGCGCCGATGCTGTGGTAGGTATCGACATAGACTATGAGGTGCTTGGAGCTAATAATTCCATGCTGATGGTAACAGTATCAGGTACAGCCGTGAAATTGATTTGATAATTATATTCTCGAGAAAGTGCCGACACTCATATTATCTAATCAAATCCTATTCATCAGTAACATTAGCAGAAATCCGGCCAGTAGGGCATATGTGGCGCTTTTTTGATAGCCGTGAGTGTGGCTTTCCGGGATCATTTCGTCGCTAACCACATATAGCATTGCACCTCCCGAGAATGCCAACATTAATGGTAATAATCCGATGGATATACCGCCCATGTAATAGCCGATAAACACGCCAATTACTTCTAACAGGCCTATTCCAAGTGCAATACATAATGTTCTTATCTTGCTTATTCCGGCCAGTAGGAGAGGCGAGATGATAACCATAGCCTCAGGTATGTTCTGTAATGATATGGCAAATGCTACATTGAAAGCATTATTTATATTATCTCCTCCAAATCCTACACCCGCAGCTATACCTTCAGGTAGTTTGTGAATGGAGATAGCAAGCACAAATAGTAATACGCGATTTAGGTGCGCATTGTTTTGGTGGATCTCCCGATCGAGTCCCGTCAGATTGTGCAAGTGGGGAGTAACAAGATCCAAAAGGTTCAGAAGAGCAGCTCCGGCGAATACTCCGATTATCGGTACCCATAACCATGTAGAACTTATGTCTTCAAATGATGGAACCAGCAACCCTAGTATTGATGCCGAAAGCATCACACCGGCGCAGAATCCTATAATAGTATCATTGGTACGGTGTGATACATTCTTGAAGAAATATCCCAATAGTGAACCGAGCAGTGTTGAACCTCCCACGCCGATTGCAGTCAATAATATAGGCGATAGTGTCATAATTGTCTTCTTTAGTGCGAATGTACAAATAAAAAGAAAGAAATAACACTTCGTTTTTGCCTTTACTTTTAAGCAGAGGCATATCAGTAGTACTTCGAGATCTCGCTTATATCTTTACGATTAGGACGTTTTGCATCATTTGTTTTGTAGCCAACGGCGATAACTGAAACGATTATCTCGTTGGAAGGAATCTCCAGCAGTTTACGGATGGCATCAGCATCTCTCAGACCCATAACCAAAGAACCGAGTCCCAAATCGGTAGCTTTCAATAGAAGAATGGAGTTTTGAAGGCCCAGATCATATATACCCCATCCGTTGCCCAGCTCATTAGACGGCTCACCGGCATCATTAAATCCAACAACATCCTTGACAAAAGACGTTACAATCAGAATCGGAGCGGTATTTACTCTGCTGCGGTTTTGAGGAACCAAACATTCTATCAGCCTGCCGCGTACCTCCGCTGACTTCACAATGTGGTATCTGCCAGTCTGCCTGTTCTTCCATGAAGGAGCCTCAATGAGAGCCTTCAATATCTCTTCAATG
>CAZYFO010000146.1:0-2871 GCA_964646955.1 uncultured Bacteroidaceae bacterium
CAGTATTACCCAAATTGAACCCACAACAGATACTCTTCTCTTTCTGATATTTATTCTTTTGCAACGATGTAACCTGTCTCAAAACATTGCGAGGCTGTTCGAACACACCGCATCCGCGACCCAATTCACATGGATCATGGTATGAGACCTTTCTGTCATCCTTGCGAACCTTTATTTTTCCCTCCTTCAACAACATATCGATATACTCGGTATGATGAATCACAGGAATGGAAAGATTGTACTCTTTCTTGAAAGACTGATAACAAATAGGACATGATGTTACAAGCATGGTAGCACCGGAATTCTCTATCATCTCAGTATTCTTCTGTCTCAGTTCGACAGCTTGGTTGAGAAAGCCCTGTTGCTGAAGAGGGCGGCCGCAACATATGGAACGCTGCTTGTCCATGTACCAATATTTCTGTCCGGCAGCCTCAAAAATCGTCTCCATTGATTCAGTTATCCCCGGAGTAAGATGCGACATACATCCTCCAAAATATGCAACACGTCCAATGGCATTAAACGGATGCTTTGTGCGGTCAAGGTACGAATAATTGCCTATTGTATCAAGTTCGCCCTTATCTCTGTACATACGTCTGATAGCGCTTAAGTCAATTCCCACAGGACAGTCAGAAGTACAACGGTCACACATCAGACAGTTATCCGCAATCATCTTCAACCGACGTTTACGGTCCTGATTTCTTATAGAGCGAATCAAATATACGGACTGAACCTCGTGATTATCCAACTCTTTATCCAATGGACAACCTTCAATACAGATTCCGCAACGTGAGCAGGCATTCAGTTCAAACATGGTATATCCGGTCTTTTCAGCACTCTCTTTCATCCCTATCTTTCGGAAGTAAATCAAAAACAGCTCGGTAAAGATATGCATGTATCTTGTGAACGGCAGTGTAATGAAGAAAACAGCCAACATCAGTGAATAGAACATCCATAGCGATGCTTCCATACCTCTGACTATCATAGGATCAAAAAGATCGCCTACCGCCTGAGTCATGAATCCTCCGTTTCCATATAGACTTGCGGTGACAGCCTCAGACAATAAACGCAGCGGGAATATACTCCACAATGAGAATTTGGAGAATCTGTCGATTATGGTATGTTTTGTAGTTCGACGGACTCCGAAGAACCTTGAATAGAGAATCTTTATCATGGCCATAGTCAGGCCCAGAAACACATAAATCAGTAATCCGTCCATCAGATTACTGTAGGTATGAGCCTTCTTGAATGACGGTGGAGCCTCATGAATAAAATACCTGTAAAAAATAGCTACATAGAACGGATGCTTGTAATCAATACGAGCCATTCCTCTATCAGTCTCAACAGTCATTCTTCTTTCAGAAGCAAAAGGCCTTTCTTTTTCTATCACAAACCAGTCACCTTGTTTCTCCAATTCATGAACTCTTTGCAGAGACTGTTCTTGACGTAATGCAGTAAATGCTTGATTGCTCTCGATAGATCCCACTACAATCAACAGGAACCATCCGAAGGCATATGCCTGATGCATAATTCCCAGCATAAGATTCTTTTTGAAAATACTTACATGAAGTAACCCTTCTCTGATCATTTCCCAAATGGCCGGAATTATTTTCCAAGAAAACCAGTTGTGACGGATTACACGCCTCTGAGTCTTATCGAAACGCCTTATCCAATGAATATACTTATACAAACAAATAATCAACAAGAGAACCACACCAATGAGGAAAGGTATGACAAAACTGCTATATGGTAATGTTACAATCTTCATAATCAATATTATTCATTCTCGAGTAACGTTCTCATATTGATTATGAGAGAACGGAGATTGACGCCGCGAGGACAGACCAAAGTACACTTGCCGCAGAGCATACATGCCTTCAATTCCTCAGAAAGCGCAGTATATTCCCCACGACGAAAACTAGTATGAATCTTTCGAATATTGAAATCGGAGAACTGACGTGCGGAACATGTAGCCGAGCAACACCCGCACTGGAAACAGAGGTTAAATGAAGGAACCTTGTCCAATAACTCCTTATATTTTTTAAGCGAGACCTTATCCAAATTCTCAGCTCTTGTCTCTTTTATGGCAAAACCGAAATCAGGCATAACAAATACTATTATTTATCTTTTCCAAGAAGCATATCATGCAAATCCATGCCACCGGTTACTTCGAAAATTTTCCTTAACTCTTCCATAGTCTCAGGTGAAATAGTACGCAGAGCACCTGCACCTTCTCCATGATAATTTGCGCCCAATTTAGGAGCTACCTCCTTAATATTCTTCACATACCACTCCCAAACAGGTCCCTGTTCAGGATGTTTGGCCGGTGCTACCCTATCCGGATGCACACAGTAACCTATGTCAAGGATATTCTGCCCCAAGCCTGCCATAAGCTCTATTTGCTGACGGCCAAATTTACTCTCTTTATAGTATCCCATCTCTTGAGATACTTTTCTAAGAATATTGATTACCGCTCCGGGTACGTTGCCACGAGGGCAACGGGTCTTACATGAGAGACATTGACCGCAGTACCAGATAGTATCAGAACGCAACAGATTCTCCACCTCATCCTCGTCGCCTCTTTGAACAGTGTCACATATGCGACGCGGATCATAATCGTAGAATTCGGCAGCAGGACATATTGCAGTACATATACCACAATTCATGCAGGCCTTTAACGAGTCTGCATATCTGACATCCTGTCTTATGAGGTCTATTAAATTGCCCATAGTCATTTATTAAATTTCATACGGTTCAGTTTCATCATTCTGAAAAGTAACTTAGATAACGGTTTATTTCTGTCACGAGTCAACAGATTAATATATATACCCAGCTTCTTTGCTAGCGAAACCCTGTATGTCTCTACAAATTCAA
>CAZYFO010000147.1:0-2825 GCA_964646955.1 uncultured Bacteroidaceae bacterium
CACCGGCTATTGACAGCATTGAGGTTAATAAGATTGGTAAGGTTCGTAGAGCAAAGCTTTACTACTTGCGTGATCTAACCGGTAAGAAGGCTCGTATTCGTGAGAAGAGAGTTAACGCTTAATAACGGCTTCTTAAAAAATAGGGCGGAAACCAAAAAATGGTGGCCGCCTTTTTTTTCGGATGATGTTTTGATATATCACTTGTTTAGTATAACTTTGACTCTGTTAATGATGTAAAAAATGATTGTTACTGATACTATTATCCCGGGTGTGTTCATTATAGAACCGAGGGTGTTTGAAGACGCCAGAGGCTATTTCTTTGAGTCATTCTCACAACGGGACTTTGATGATAATATTTCCAAGAAAGTACTTTCTGCGTGTGCAGATGGTCATAATAACCCGCAATATCCCGATAATAATGGAAGTATTGTTTTTGTTCAAGACAATGAGAGCAGAAGCAAATACGGAGTCCTTCGAGGATTGCATTTCCAAAAACCTCCTTACGCTCAAAGCAAATTGGTGCGTTGTGTAATCGGCAAGGTGCTGGATGTGGCTGTCGATATAAGAGTAGGTTCCCCGACTTACGGGAGATATGTCTCGGTAGAGCTGTCTGCGGAGAATCATAAGTCTCTGTTCTTGCCACGTGGTATGGCACACGGTTTCGCAGTTCTTAGTGATGATGTGTTGTTTCAATACAAATGCGATAAGTTCTATTCGCCTCAGAGTGAGGGTGCCTTAGCATGGAATGACAAGGATTTGAATATTGATTGGATGTTGCCGTCTTCAAAGGTTGTATTGAGTGATAAGGATTCATGTCATCCATACTTAAATGGTTTTGAATCTCCGTTTAAATTCTAATAATATGAATATTCTAGTAACAGGAGGAAATGGTCAGCTTGGAAGTGAGATGCGAAGACTCGCTCTGAATTCCGAAAACAGTTACGTATTTACAGATGTTACTACTCCTGATGGGGTGGAGACTGTAGTATTGGATATTACTGACATCAAAGAAGTAAAGAAAATTGTAGCTGAAAGAAAAATCAGTTTTATCATTAATTGTGCTGCATTTACAAATGTAGATAAGGCGGAAGATGATTATGACACAGCTTACCTTCTGAATGCAACGGCTGTTTCTAATCTGGCCAATGTTGCGAAAGATGCTGGCGCTTTTTTGTTTCATGTGTCGACTGATTATGTTTTTCAAGGAGATGCATGTATACCATACAGCGAAGATTATATGACAAATCCTTTAGGAGCATATGGTAAAACCAAATTGGCCGGAGAAACTGCCGTGATGGATAGCGGATGCAAATATATTATCTTCAGGACGTCATGGCTATATAGTCCGTACGGCAACAACTTCGTTAAGACGATGAGAAGATTGACTACTCAGCAACCTGTTGTGAAGGTGGTTTTTGACCAGGTCGGTACCCCGACATACGCAGGAGATTTGGCCTATGCTATTTTTGATATTGTAGAAAATTATAAGTTTGAAGACAATCAGGGGATATATCATTTTAGTGATGAGGGTGTATGCAGCTGGTATGATTTTGCAGTTGAGATAGCCCGGTTGAGCGGAATTGCCGGATGCAGTATTACACCATGTCATTCTGATGAGTTTCCTTCTAAGGTCAAGCGTCCGAGTTTCTCAGTACTGGATAAGACGAAGTACAAGAAGACTTTTGGCAAAAGTGTTCCTTATTGGCGTGACAGTCTTAAGAAATGTATTGCTGCCATAGATTCGTGCAAATAATATGGCATTACGGAATTAAATTAGATGAAAAATAAAAAGAGAATATCCTGTTTCTGGATACTTGCTATCCTGACTAGTCTGTTTTTCAATGACTTTGCGGCTGCTCAAGATGATATTAATGATTTCGATAATTCATTTGAGATAGACCAAGCTGTTCCCCGTAAAAGTACGAGAATCCGTTCCGGAAGCCAATGGCTGCCGTCAACATATAAAGATCAGGCTGCGCTGATAGAAAAGAGGGTTACAGCCTCTATAAAACGGAAGTTGGATTATCGATTTGAGACAGGTGCGAATGTTTCATCAGGTTCATTTGCTCCGTTCTGGTTTACTTCAAACAGGCAGGGTGCTTCTTCCATCGAGAAGTCGAGCGGATACCTTAGGATGTCAACGATTGGCGGTATGTATCTTCCGAGCGATTTTTTTGTAGACTATGGCATGGATGTTTCATTGAATGCGAATTATGAAGCCGATTATTACATTCAGCAGTTATATTTAGATCTGGGTTATAAGTGGTTCGATTTGTCGCTTGGGACCAAAGAGCGTTGGGGTGAATTGAAAAACAAGGATCTGAGTTCAGGAGGGCTTACATGGTCCGGCAACAGTTTGCCTATTCCGCAATTGCGTATTGAGATTCCCGATTATGTTCGGCTTAATTGGCTCGGGCAATGGTTTTCCTTGAAGGGACATATAGCTTATGGAAGATTTACGGATAGTGATTGGCGCGCAGATAGAGCTATTATGATATCTCCTAATGTGCCTCAATATACAGATAATATTTTATATCATAGTAAAGCTGCTTTCCTGAAGATAGGTGATATTTCCAGATTCCCACTAGAGGTGGTTTGGGGATTGGAGATGAGCTCTCAGTTTGGAGGAGTCAAGCATAATATGGTTAGTAATGGTGTTTTTTATGAGAGATATGATCTTCCAAGAGGTTTTGGAGCATATAGTGAGGTATTGCTACCATTTAATCCCATAGGTGAACAAGGTGATGAGAATGGTAACAATTTAGGAAGTTGGCATCTCTCTTTTGACCTGACGCTGGATAAATGGAAAGCACGTGCTTATTATG
>CAZYFO010000148.1:0-2818 GCA_964646955.1 uncultured Bacteroidaceae bacterium
TAGAAGGTAAAGACATAGTAAATGAACAGGTATCGTTTTCAATGTCGAACGGTCAGTTCAGAGCTCAAATAAAGAAGACGTATACAGATGGCACAGTAAGAGAAGTCGATGAATCGCGTGAGAGTACTATTTATGATATGGTTTCTCTATTACAGTACGTACGCTCATTAGATACCGGTAATCTTACAAAGAATTCGGAACTCACATTCTATATGGCCGGAGGACGAAGAGTTGACAGGTTGCCGCTCCGATACTTAGGTTATGAGAATATAGAGTCTGAGAACGGCTTAAAATATCATTGTCAGGTATTCTCACTTGTCAAGACTTCTATAGGAAAGAAAGGCAAAAAGACGGAAGAAGAGGTAATACGTTTCTTCACCACCGATGACAGTCGACACATACCTATACGAATTGATCTTTTTCTGAAATTCGGAGTTGCAAAAGCCATCTTGAATTAAAAAGCTATCTCATTTGGAGACTAAAACGAGAAAGTGTGTCCCATTTTGAGGAGACACACTTCAATTTTTCTTACCGTAGAACAGATATCTATTCAATGACTATAGTTGTGCACGAATTGATGCTGCTATCTGTAAGAATTCTTCTTCAGACAACTTCAGTTTTGGATTGCTGAAAAGCATATCCTTTTCACTCTGCATCGGAATCAGATGAATATGTGCATGAGGCACCTCCATGCCGAGCACTGCCTGACCTATGCGTTGACATGGGACTGCTTTCTTTAGAGCCGATGCAATTTTCTTAGCAAAAAGCTGAAGATCGGCAAGCTCATTATCAGGAAGATCGAACAGATAATCCACTTCACGTTTAGGAATCACCAAGGTGTGTCCCTTAACCATCGGATTGATATCTAAGAACGCAAAACAATCCTCATTCTCAGCTATCTTATAGCAGGGAATGTCACCATTAATAATCTTACTGAAGATTGTCATAACGGTAATCGATTAAAGAGAGATCTCGAGAATCTCAAAACGTATCTTACCGCTGGGAATAGCTATTTCCGCTACATCACCAACCTTCCTTCCGAGAAGCCCCTTAGCAATAGGAGTATTGCAAGAGATCTTTCCTGCCTTCAGATCAGCCTCACTCTCAGGGACAATGGAGTATGCTACTACTGCATTGTTCTTCTGATTACGAAGTTTAACCTTTGTAAGAATCTGCACAGTAGATGTATTAATTTTACTTTCATCAATCAATTTGGCATCCGCAATCATAGACTTAAGTTGGGCGATTTTGGATTCCAACATTGCTTGAGCCTCTTTGGCGGCATCGTACTCTGCATTTTCTGACAAGTCCCCCTTATCGCGTGCCTCAGAAATCTGCTGGATTATCTCAGGACGACGAACATTCTCCATAAATTGGAGTTCGGCTACAAGTTTCTTATAGCCTTCTTCAGACATATATGCCATAACTCAAAAAATAAGATTCAACAAAAAAAATCCACGATTCATACAGAGCAAAAAAGAATTCCAACATTATCAATGATGTTGGAACCCCTTCTTATCCATGAATCTTCTATGCAAAGATATGATTATTTAATTATGTTCCCAACAAATACCATAATTATTTTCTTTTTTCATTCGGAAAGCAACTTAATGACTTTATCTTCCAATCCATCAGTCTTTTCCAATCTCTCGGTTATTTCGTTATCCCGATTTATAAGAAAAGCCGTAGGCAATGATTCTAACCTGTAGCTGGAAGCAAAAGTAGATTCCATGCTCGCTTCATCATAGACACAAGTCCATGGAAGGTTTTTCGCCGCAGTAATCCAGAAATGAGCATCATTATCCAAAGATACTTGATAAATACAAAAACCCTTATCTGAATATTTGTTGTATAGGTCACGTAAAAACAGATTGTAATTAGCAGAATAATCAGTTTTGTATGCCGTAAAATCCAACAATACTACTTTACCCTTTAGGTCGGACAACTTCTGAATTTGTGCATTAATATCAGGTAAAGCAATATCTATAATACCCGATTCAGATATTAAGCTCTGAAACTTATTTACCATATCTTCTGACGCCGGAACCACAGGCGCAGTAGCTCTCATACTTTTAAGAGCGAGATTTTTCAAATGCTCAGTACGTACGGCACTCGGGTAATTAAAATCCATTGAAGTAGCCACAGTTGCATAACACTTCGCATCCTGACGATCTGCTTGGGGATTAAATATCATCCTTCCATTAACACTCAGAAATAGTGCATAGTACGCACAAGGCTTATCCGGATATGAGAATATGAATTTATTCTTAACTTGTGATTTAAAAACATCAATCTTCTCATTGATATTTTGCTGTAAGACACCTATTTCCGGACCTTCATACTTTAACAACTTGTTAATATCCTTCTGAAGACCTATCTGCAACATAATCAGATCTCTTAACTTAATACAATCTTCAGATCCCTCAACTTGATAAGCAACCTGCATTACAGGCAAACTGGCAACGACATTAATCGTCTCCGTAGAATCAACAACTAGGACGATAGACTGATTGGAGACTCTAAGTCTATAGAAGTCAAAACAATCTCCGGCGTCCTTCGAAAAGTTGAAGACACCCTCTGCATCCAATTTTATCGAGTCTACAGTCTCAATTCTGTCAATGCCCATTCTATCTAAATAGAGCATCTTGCCATCAGCTTCAGCTATATGACCTTTAATAATGAACCTGTCAGTCTTCGTCTGACAGGCCATTATAATGATTGAAAATACTAAGATTAGAAGATATCTACTCTTCATTAGAATTTTACCCGTTATTACGATTATTATCGTTTGATTCGCCACGTTCCTGACGAGCAGGTC
>CAZYFO010000149.1:0-2813 GCA_964646955.1 uncultured Bacteroidaceae bacterium
AAAGTGGTTCAGAAAAAATTCTGAACCACTTTTCTTTTTAATGACCGACTCTCTTAATTAATTGGAGTCAGCTTTATTACGTTAACCGAATTTGCAGGTATTGTTACGCTGAAACTACCGCTTACCGTTCCTACGGATTTCGATTGCGGAGTTACGGCTTCACTATAGTTGAAGTCCTGAATACCCGGATAGCTTGAATAGTAGTTCTGATCTTTCTGATTCTTGGCATTAAGGTCGTCTGATGCTATGTAAAGCAACTCTGCACGGTATTTCTTGGAACTGCCGTTGATATTTACAGTAGTGTTCTTTGCGATGGCTTCTGCATTGACCAACTTGACATAAACGGTACCGCTCTTGGTGTCAATAGTGGGAGAGGTGAATACCTTCATGTCTTCCATGCTGTTCTTGCGGAAGGCTGACATGTCAATGGCACGGTCTCCGGTATTGTTTGAGAAGAGCATCATGTAATAGTAGTTGCATGTGCGCCATAGGCCGCGGTTGTCAAACCAGATCAGGTTAGAGTTCCACTTGTTAAAACCTTTCTTGCAGAATAGTGGAGCGTAGGCTGCCATGGCTACCATATCGGCATTGCGTTCCAGGCCGGTGAAGTAGGCTGCTTCTGCCATTGCTGATGAGAAGGCGTTGTTGGCCTGATTGTTGGCAAACTCACCAACAAAGACACGGGTAGGACGGCTACGGTCGTATTTCAGTCCATCTTTGCCACGTACCTTATCGGCGTTGTAACGGTCACGATTGGTGTAGAACCAGTTGTCGTTCATATAGTAATGTTCGTCCACGTAGGTATCTGGATAGAGGCTGTCTATGATGGAGTAGTTGGTGTTGAACTCAGCTCCGGATGCAGCAGCTCCTGCAGTGGTGATGATCTTGATATCGGGATATTTTGCTTTGACAGCCTTGTACATGATGTCGAAGCGTTCCCAGAACTCAGGTCCCTTGTTTTCATTGCCTATGGAAAGGAACTCCAGGTTGAATGGCTCCGGATGTCCCATCTCAGCGCGTTTCTTGCCCCATACGGTTTTGATATCACCGTTACAGAACTCGATGAGGTCTAATGCATCGTTGACGAAGATGTCGTTGAAACGTTTGCGGTCTGCCTCAGTTTCGAGTGGAGCAATGTAAGAGTGTCCTGCAAACTGGCAGGTGACACCGTTGTTCAGGACGGGCAGTGCCTTAGCACCCAACGATTCTGCCATGAGCAGATATTCGTAGAAACCGATATGCTGTGAGGTCCATGTGCCCCAATGGTTACGGAAGCCTATACGTTCTTCATAGGAACCGATGGAGTTTTTCCAGAAGACCTGTCCCCAATAGTTGGTGCCTTCTGATGCACAGCCGCCGGGGAAACGCATGAACTGAGGCTTCAAGTCAGCGAGTGCCTGCATCATGTCTTTGCGGAAGTCTCCGTATTTGCCATCCATCCAGAGTTCCGATTTCTCAGGAACGAGGGTCACGAAATCCAAGTAGAATGTACCGGTTCCGTCACCTAATATGACAAGGCGGCTGTCTGCGGTGCGCTCTGCCTTCAAAGAAGCGGTGTATTTGGTCCATTTGCTTTTCAGCTTACCAATGGTAAATTTGTTAGAGTTGATTTTACCGTCTTTATCTTCCAAATAAACTGTTACTGAACTGTTATACTTCTCTTTCATCAGATAGAGGTTCAGATCGTAGCTGATGCCGGCTTTAACAGGTAAAGAGGCCTCTTGAGTATTGTTTGAGTAGTAGTTACCCTGACGCTCGTTGCCGTATTTTGCTATGCCGTAACCGTTGGCAGCCAGTCCGAAACCTCCGGCTGCGGTGATGTCAATCTTTACGCTGTATTGACGGTATTTCTGAGTATCGTCATACTGGTCGTTTGGATCGAAATCGTAGTAGTTTTGGAATTTTACCAATGGTTTGGTATCTACAATGACTGCTTTGCCGGCAGCACCGTTTTCGCTTACTACGCTCCAGCCGTAAATCTTCTCAGGGTCTTTGGAGAACTCTTTCTCATCACCGTAAGGTACGTTGATCATCTGGAAGGAGTTGTTCTGAATGAGCTGTGCGCAGATACCGCCGTCATTGGACTGATTGATATCCTCATAGAAGATGCCGTTGAGGGTAGGTAGCAGCTCTATTCCCAGTTTGTCTACGTTCAGGTCTACACTGAATTTAGCGTTACGTGAATCGTTAGTAGCAGGCTCGCCTGTGTATGGGAATCCTTGTACTTCAAGTGCCTTGATGGCATAACGTTTGCCAAGCTCTCTCATACCGTTGGTGGTGAAGTGCCATGGGTCATTCTGACCTTCGCAGCCTTCGGCGGAAATAACGTATGAATTGGGGATGGAACGTTTCAGTGAAGGCAAAACTTCTGTGTTGAAGGCGTAGCATGTGCCTTTCTCGTTCTGATATTTCAGCTCACCGGCCATGACATAGAAGCTGTCGGGGTTGAGGTTTAGGTCTTTTACTAAGTTGTCATAGATGCCTTTGACCTTGCGAGGCCACTCGCGGTCGCCGTTATTTGACTCTCCCTGATGTATGAGAAGTCCCTTGATGACACCGTCTTTCTGGGCAATCTTGGCTACCTCGACAAGACGTGCATATGGATTGCCGTTGTATGCTTTGCACATATCCTGCATCCACTTTTCAGCTCCGCTCAGATAGTTATTATAGGTATCCTTTTCCCAAAGCTCAATCTTGGCTCCTGCTACAGATACGTTGATTACACCTACACGATAATCGCTTGGGAGGCTCTTTACCATGGTGCGGCCGAAGAAATCTAACGGGCCGAGGTTGTTTTCCTGACGGTTGATAGG
>CAZYFO010000150.1:0-2758 GCA_964646955.1 uncultured Bacteroidaceae bacterium
GCCTTACAGAACTCACGGGTGATGGCATTGGGCCATGTACGCATCTGTCCGTAAGGATGAACAGGATAATCATGATAATCTACTAATAAATGGTGTTTTGCACAGAGTTCCGTGATATTTCGTGTCTTTTGATTCTTCTCCATGGCATTGCCATTCATGAAACCGTATTTCACACCTGTAGCACCCCACTTCTCGTACTGAGCCAGAGTCTCCTCAATAGGATAATTGGAGCCGGCCACATCATTCAGATATAGCCAAACCCCCACTCCACGCTCTCGACCGTATTTGATGATATTCTGAACATCCTTTGCCTTGTCGCCCTTGGTAGGATCGGAATCCTTTTCAAACTCTGGGCCATACCAATTGGCATCTAGTACCAGATACGAAAAGCCCTGTTCAGAAGCAAAATCAATCATCTTTACCCATGACTGATAATTCATGCCATAGCGATAACCCTCCCAAACAGCGCCATCGATACGCCAATCCCATAGAGCAATACCCGGTTTAACCCATGAAAAGTCCATATCGGAGGCAGGGTCCGGATTAAGAAGTTCCAGTAGATGGGAGTCAACCAGCCCACCGGGAGAATCTGCACACATAATAGTTCTCCAGGCAGACTTAAAACCACTACTCAATGGGGTCTTGTCCGGTGCTACATGAAACATTGTCTCTCCCGCTTTTGAAGTCAGACGAAGAGGCCATCCGTACTCCAGGTCAGCTTCATGAATCGCCAGATAGAGATGGTCTGCAGCCTTAATAGTCATAACAGGCTGTCTGTCACCAGCGGTCTCAGAAAGTTTCTCGGGACCTAAATTATGCCTTTCACCATTGTAATACCATGCTGTATAATCACCTGCAAACGCAAACTCAGTAACTTCATCAGCTATAACATCATTACCTTTCAGTGATTTAATAACGAACCTGAAAGCCGCACCATCATCATAAGCACGCAATTGAAGCTCTATCTCCTCCTCTTGAGTATTTCTCAAATAGAGATTAAGCATGTTATATCGTTCCGGCACAGAAGCACGTTTACCCCATATCGGAGTCCATATATCACGGATTTTTTTATTACTCTTTCCAATCACTTTCCATGAAGCCGATGGAATAATAGTACCATCAGAGATTTTATACCCCAATATTGAACTATCAATCACCTTCACTCCATCCACAGTCATACTGTAAACATACTGACCACCGTCAGTTTGAGAGACGGACATCTTAACCTTTCCGTCAGGAGACTGAACAGAATAATCGGCATACAACTCATGGCTCCATGGAAGTATCAGGAGAAAAGCAATCAGAATCTTCTTCATAAAAGTATTTACTTAAACTGCCAGGAAGAGAAATCCAGAAGATTATTTTTGACAGCACCTTTGAATACAAAATACAAATCATGCTGTCCCTTTACCTTGGTATCAGTTACAAAAGTCTCAAAATTGTTATTACCACCGGTATTGGCCACATCAAGCGTACCTATCACCTGACCATCACGGCTATCTATTCTTACTTCAATTTTACTACCGTCAACAGTAGAAGAAGCAGTTGCAAAGAATTTCTTTGCTCCTTTACCGAAATCCACACCACGAACCAACAGGTATTCATCGGCATCAACATTGGTAATAACCTGTCCTTTACCTAATTCTGCAATGACATCTTTACTCATAGATGAATTTACACCTTTTGCATCACTTTGATGATTATTGTTGCCGGCAGGTACTCTGGTTTTCAGACCGTAGCCCCATGCCATTGTAGCAGCAGGGACCAAGCGGAACGGGTCAAAAGTTTCTACCTGCTCTACCTTTACATCCTTGAAGTAAGGTACCAGCTGAATAGTACCGTCCTCATTGTAATACATAGGAGCCACACTTACTGAACGACGCTCCTTATGATTCGGTGTTTCAATACGAAGAATATCATAATTAAGACCGAAAACATAGCTCTGTCCTTTAAACTCAATGATTCCCGGATGGTTTCCCCGAGTACGTGGAGTATGAGCCATAATATCGCCCTTATATTCCCAAGGACCTGTAGGACTGTCACTCATAGCATATCCTATACCTTCAGGACAACATGTCGAAGCGAAAGCCAAATAATAGTGGCTGTTACGTTTGTAAAACCAAGGTCCCTCCTGATAATCTTTGATTTTCGGGAACTTCATAATCTCACCTGAATATGATATCATATCCTCATTGAGCTTCACACAGTAGAGTTCAGGATTTCCCCAATACATATAGGCCTGACCGTCATCATCAATCCATACAGTAGGGTCAATATCATTCCAGTGTTCCTTTTGCCAAACCAAAGCATGTCCCAGCGGGTCTTTGAATGGTCCGTAAGGAGTATCTGAAACCAATACGCCTATTCCATTGCCGTGTATCGGACAATACATATAGAATTTGCCGTTACGTTCTATCACCTGCTCGGCCCAAGCTCCGTTGGTCTTGTCAATCCACTTGAAATCTTTTAATGAAGCCACTGAACCATGATCTGTCCAGTTAACCATATCCTTGGAGGAATATAGCAGCCAATCCTGCATCTTGAAGCCTTCGGCATCATCTTCATCATGAGTGGTATAAAGATATACCGTCCCATCATAAACCATAGGAGCCGGATCAGCCGTGTATTTGGTCTGGATTATCGGTTCCTGCGCATTCACAGTCAGAGCTGACAATACCAGCGCCGACATAGTAACAATAGTATAAATTCTCATTTTGTATTATAGGTTTTCATTTCTGTACAAAAATAGTCCTTTTGT
>CAZYFO010000151.1:0-2718 GCA_964646955.1 uncultured Bacteroidaceae bacterium
GAATACTTTTGACAGCAAAATAACGAATGCATTATGAAAAGGATTCTTCTGACAATACTGATAGCATTGGTCTGCAAATCGGCCGTTCTTGGACAGGACACCATCGTGCTGACATTGGCAGATGTTGTTCAAATGGCGCAGAAATCATCACCTGATGCCGTATCGGCACGTAACAATTTTGAATCTTCTACCTTAAGTTACCGTAACTACAAGGCCGGGTATCTGCCGTCGCTGTCGCTTTCATCATCGCCCAATCTGAATAGGAGCACCTCCAGAGTGACATTGGATGACGGAACCGAACAGTATGTACGCTCCAATAGTATGAGTACGAACCTCTCAATGAACCTCTCACAGAACGTATGGTTCACCGGTGGTACTCTATCATTGTATGGATCAGTCAGCAGACTGGATCAGTTTGGTGATAACCGCAGAACAAACTACTACAGCCAGCCGCTACAGCTGAGCTTCAGCCAGGATCTGTCAGGCTACAACAGTTTCAAGTGGCAGCGCAAGACCGAACCTATAGCATACCGAATGGCAAGAAAACAGTATGCTGAGACCATGGAACTGGTTGCTGCCAATTCTGCCAGCTATTTTTTCAATATGGCATCGGCCCAGACGGAACTGAATATAGCCCGTATTAACATGGCAGCGGCAGATACTCTATATACAATCGGATTGGGCCGATACAACATAGGTACTATCACAGAAAATGAGCTTCTTCAATTGGAACTAAACCGTCTGAGAGAAGAGAATAGCATCATAAATGCGGAAATGTCTTATAATGAGGCCGTTGATAGGCTACGTCAATTTTTAAATCTTCCGTTAGATATTCAGATTGAGGTATCCATGACAGATAGCATCCCCGATTTTACAGTACCTATTGCAGATGCCCTTGAGCTGGCACGCGCCAATAACCCCGACATAGAGAGCATGGAACTCAGCCGGCTTTATGGTGAAAGAGAACTGGCTTATGCAAAATCACAGACAGGTCTAAAGTCATCCGTCTATCTCAGGCTTGGTCTGGCACAGACATCAGATGAATTTTCCCAGAGCATCCAAAATCTAAATGATGAGCAGTCAGTCAACATCACCTTTCAGATACCTATATTGGATTGGGGCAAGGGACGCGGACGTGTCCGAATGGCTCAGAATAGTCTGGAGCTAACCCAGCTTCATCTTGAGCAGCAGGAAGTGGCATTTGAGAAGCTGGTCAACCGTACCGTAAATCAATTCAATATGCAGGGACGTTCCGTAGAAATATCCCATCGCACTATGGTAACCGCTCAACACCGGTACGAAGTGGCACGTCAGCTTTATCTGACCGGCAATTCAACGATGCTGGACCTGAATGCAGCCATAACGGCCAAAGACAGTGCATACAGAGGTTATGTCTCTGCCTTGAGTCAATACTGGGGGTTATATTACACTATCCGGAGTATCACCGGTTATGATTTTGAAAAGAATATATTAATAGAAAACATAGTTGAATATGGACATTAAATTACCACAAAAGAAATGGTACATCAGGTACCGGTTTCACATATTAGGTGCTCTGCTGGGTGTAGCATTGCTGATCATGGTGATAGTAGTCTCGACAGGGCCCAAGACAATGCGTATCGGCTCTGAGAGCATACAGATAGCACAAGTCGAAAATGGGGTATTCTCTGAATATGTCAATGCCGATGGTACGCTTCAACCTAACCTTACACTCAAAATATATACACGTGAGGGCGGTTACGTAGAACGTCTCTACGTACAGGATGGAGCCATGCTAAAAAAAGGAGATACCATACTCTCGCTTAATAACCCTGAGCTGGAGCTTACCATACAGGACGAGATTGAATCCTGGCACAAGAAGGAAAGAGACTATAAAACCCGTTTGATTGAGATGGATCAGCGTCGTATCTCCCTCTCACAAAGCGTGCTTCAGACACAATACGAACTCAACCGTCTGGAGAAACAGCACACACTGGATAAGGAGGAGTACCGTATGGGAATCAGGAGTAAGGCACAGCTCGAAGTATCAGAAGACGAATACAATTATCGTAAGGAGAATGTCCGTTTACAGATGGAAAGCCGACGCCAGGATTCGGTGCTGAATGCCATCAGCCTTGAAGCTCTTGAATATGATCTTGCTGATGCCCGTAAGCGTCTTGAGAAATCTGAGTTGAGACTCAAGGACCTTACCGTAATAGCCAATTCTGACGGCCAGCTGAGTGGACTTAACCTGTCAGCCGGTGTGCGCATAGGCAGCGGAGCAGAGATAGGCGAAATAAAATGTATGGATAGCTACCGAATGCACTTATCAATAAATGAATACTATATAGATCGCATATCAGTAGGTCAAACGGCAACCATTACCTATGAAAATAATACATACAAGATGCACATAAGCAATATTGTTCCTGAAATCAGGAGTGGCTCCTTTGATGTCTATTTAGTCTTTACAGATACCATACCTGATAACGCACGTATAGGCAAAAGTTACCAGGCCCGCATAGAGTTGGGCAGTCAGAATCAGTCCACCATAGTTTCAAAGGGTAATTTCTATAATTATACCCACGGACAATGGGTCTTCCGTATAAATGAATCGCATACGCGTGCTGTACGCGTCCCTGTTGAGATAGGACGCCAGAATCCTCGTCATTATGAGATTAAGGAGGGCCTCCAACCCGGAGATGAGATTATCATCAGCGGTTACGAACGCATCGCAGA
>CAZYFO010000152.1:0-2700 GCA_964646955.1 uncultured Bacteroidaceae bacterium
TTCTGCTTCCGGTCAAAAGATAAAGTCTTTCCCAGTCTTTGTGAAACTTGTCATAAGTAGTATCAAACCTGTACCAATAGGCAGAAAGCGATAGCGCAACAAAACCGGCTGCGAGTCCCAATATGCTTACGGTGTTCTGTAACGCATACTTACGCAAATTGCGTATTGCCATCTTTGTATAATGTAGTATCATCATAATCGTTCAAAATGTTGAATCAAAAATAACCTTGGTTAACTCCATGCTCCAAACTTTTACAGATAAAACAATAGTTTTCTATACAGATTGTCTAATTATTTTACACTATCCTATGGAAAACATTGTTTATTCACTTTTTATTACGTCGGCAGGGTTTTCACGAGCAGTCTTCACGATACGTTGTACTACCGTCAGGCTGATGATTGCGGCCATGCCCAGCAGTATGACTGCATATATCCACCATGAGATTACGGCCTGCTTCTGAAACTGCTGGATCCATTTATGCATCACCACATAACCCACACCAAAGGCCACCACTGATGTCATCAAAAGTACGGCACCATATTCACGGACAAAGATGGTGAGTATGTCACGTACCTTGGCACCATGTACCTTGCGCACTGCTATCTCCCTGCGTCGTTCCTGACAGGTAAGTGTAATGATGGACCACACACCGAACACCGAAATCAGCATACATGTAATCGCTATTATCGTAAAGAGTTTGCATAGATTAGCAGCCGGCTTGAGATAATCCGCAAACCAATCTTCCAAAAAACTGAGTTTATACTTTGAAGGACCTTCATCTAACATGTTGTAAATTGATGCAAATAGTTCTTTGCGCACATCAGAGTTGTATCTGATAAGAATCTGTTTATAATCCTGATCAGGCAATGACCGTTGACGGCTTTCAAATGAACTAAAGACAATTGGAGTAGGATCTGCCAACGGGCCCTTTATATATAGATCTGATATTACAGCCACAATAGTGAATTCATTAAAGCCCCCGTTCCCTCGCCTGTATAATTTCTTACCAATCGGATTTTCCAGGCCGATAGTGCGACATACACTTTCTGATATCACTATATCACTATATGCCAGATTCGATTCCGGAAGTGCGCCTTCCAGTACATTAAAACCATAAGCGGAGTTTCCTATATCAAAAATGCCTAAATCATATCCCTCGACTTTAAGACTATCAATTGAAGGTGCTACATAATATCTGTAACTGGAAGAGCCTCTTGTTGATGCCATAAAGCTATAATAGGACGGCTTTGCTTCAATGACTCCCGGCAAAGCATTCAGACTACTGCTCAATTTGTGTACAAATTCATTTCTTGATGCAGCAATATCTACGATTTGTCTGGAAGCCTGTTCTGGAGTAATGTCCAGCAATCCTTCTTTACTAATTATATCATGAAGAGTTTGGTAATCATCAAATTCTATCGCGGCATAACCCTTTATTCCAAATCCCCAATCAGCATTTCTCAGAAAATTAAGTTGATTAAGTATACTCAACGTACAGAACACACAAAAGATACTGATGAATAACTGAATGGAAATGCCTAATCTGCGTATTGTCCGGTTACGTAAACGACTTGATGAAATGGCAGAAATGAGTGAACCTTTCAGAGAAAAAGCCAGGATTACCATACCGACTATCACTGAGAGGAAAAGAACAAGTAACATAATAGCAAAACAGCTCCAAACAATATTCATGGTAACACCTCCTATTCGAGCATATTCGGAAAATCCATCTTTAATAAAGAAGACTATAAGAATGGCAAAGGTCAATGCAATAAGGAATTGCAATATCAGATCTATAGATAATAGTTTAAGAAGATCCGAAAGAGAAGAACCGTTTGCAATACGCAGTCCCATCTCCTTACGGCGTCCACTGATTCTCGACATAAATAATGTGAGACAATTTACTACTGAGCAAATAACAAGTAACAAACTTATCAGTGCAAACAATTTTATATGTTTGAGATCCATAGGAGCGGCATTAGGACCGGCTTTATATTGAGAATGGAGTTGTGAGATATTGGTAAATTCAACCTCCTGTTTTTCTTCGAATTCTGAAGTATTGATTGTAGCAATCTTTTCTTTATACTTATCGAGCTCTATATCCGGACGTATTTTGACAAATACTATCTTGCCATATTCAATTTCAACATCATTCCCTTCATTTGATGAGATAATATCATTCACGAATATATCAAAATTCAAATAGGAATGATTACTTCCACGAAAAACTGCTCCAACTTTAGAAAAAGGTTCGTTACTTGAAAAATCTACACTCTGTTTTATTTTATTTATATCGGAGTTCATAATAGTCTTTCCAATTGGATCATCATCTCCGAATATTAACTTACTGAATGTCTCCGATATGGCACAATAACCTGGCTTTTCCAGAAAGGTACTATCTCCTGCAATAATCTCATAACCCATAGTATTCATAAAGGTCTTGTTAACACCCAAATAGAAGCCTCGGTTTTTACATGTAATAACAGATTCAGTTTCAGGCATTAATAACAAGTTATTGATATATTTTTCAGGCATAGGAGAATAACTAATATTGCCTGATGTTACGTGAGTGTTTCCAGATAAAGTGTATATTCTTTCCCAGTCTTTGTGAAACTTGTCATAAGTAGTATCAAACCTGTACCAGTATGCAGAAAGCGATAGCGCAACAAAACCGGCTGCGAGTCCCAGTATGCTGACTG
>CAZYFO010000153.1:0-2680 GCA_964646955.1 uncultured Bacteroidaceae bacterium
CCTGCACTCGAAGAAAATGACACCTCTGATATTAACTCATCCGACCCGGAAAATTTAGATGAGAATCCAGGCGATGACTATACTGAGGATTTGAATGTTTCAGAAAGAGAATCCGCCTCGGATGACTTTCTGACAGACGATGATGTACCTGATTACTATCAGCCCGGCAAAAATCGTTCTCCTAGTGAGCAGGCTGCAGAAATACCATATTCCGACTCAGTCTCATTTTATGACATACTCAGCCAACAACTGGGCGAGCAGGATCTTACAGAACGTCAGCGTCAGATAGCGGATTACATAATAGGTTCGATAGACAACGATGGCATATTGGACAAGTCGCTTGAATCCATCTCAGACGATTTGGCCATATACCATAATCTTGAAACCGATGTAAATGAGATAGAAGAGGTCTTGAAGATTATCCAGGAGTTCGACCCTGCCGGTATCGGCGCCCGCAACTTACAGGAATGTCTGCTTCTTCAATTAGAGCGTAAAGAACCATCTGATAGCCTTACACTCCAAAAACAAATCATTACAGACTGTTTCGAAGAATTCACCCGCAAGCGCTGGGACAAAATAGCCGTTAAAACCGGACTCTCTGAAGAACTCATTTCCGAAGCGATAAAAGAACTGCTCAAACTTAATCCGCGTCCCGGAAGTTCACTGGGTGAAACTATCGGAAAGAGTGTACAACACATAGTACCCGATTTCCTCATTGAGACATTTGATGACAACATACAGTTTTCACTTAACAACTTCAATGTACCGGACCTGAAAATAAGTCGTGACTTCTCAGACATGCTGGACTCTCAGATAAACAGCAAAGACAGCAAACAGCGCGATGCGGCAATATACATACGTCAGAAACTCGATGCAGCTAAAGGCTTCATCCAGGCCCTGCGACAACGAGAGCAGACTCTGACACGTACCATGCAGACCATAATCAAGCTACAACGAAAATTTTTTCTTGACGGTGACGAATCACAGTTAAAACCGATGATACTAAAAGACGTGGCAGAAATAACGGGTTATGACATCTCAACAATCTCCAGAGCCACCAGCGGCAAATACGTCCAAACCAACTTCGGCACATTCTCGGTGAAGTCATTCTTTACCGATGGAATAAAGACCCAATCCGGAGAAGAGGTATCGGTCAATGAGATACATCGAATCATCAAGGAACTGATTGAAGCAGAGAGTCATGATGCGCCACTTACTGATGACCAGCTATCAACCACCCTAAAGAATCGCGGTTACATAGTAGCCAGGCGCACGGTTGCCAAATATCGCGAACAGTTAGGCATCCCGGTTGCACGAATGAGAAAATAGTGTAACTTTGAGACAGATTCATATTCTCAGACTCCGAATAATAAATTAGATTTTCATAATAAGATGAAACCATTAGTAAGTATTATCATGGGCAGTACGTCAGACCTGCCAGTTATGGAGAAGGCAGCCGCTTTCCTCAATGACATGAAGGTCCCGTTTGAGGTCAATGCACTCTCAGCCCATCGTACCCCATCAGCCGTTGAAACCTTTGCCAAAGAGGCCAAAGACAGAGGTATCGAAGTCATTATTGCCGCCGCCGGAATGGCAGCAGCACTACCGGGAGTCATAGCAGCCAACACCACCCTTCCCGTTATCGGAGTACCTATCAAAGGAATGTTGGACGGTCTTGACGCTATGCTCTCAATCATCCAGATGCCCCCCGGCATACCTGTCGCCACAGTAGGTGTCAACGGTGCACAAAACGCCGCCATCCTTGCCGTTCAAATGCTGGCACTGAAAGATGCAGAACTCGCTTCTCGCCTCTCAGACTACAAGTCAAGTTTGAAATCCAAAATAGAAAAAGCCAATGCCGAACTGAGTCAGCTCAAGTACGACTACAAAACCAACTAATTCATGTCTTCCGAAATACCAAAAATGACTTCCGGATTGTTCTATCATTCGATAAGACAATCCGGAAATCATTTATAGCAATATTATTTCGATGAAATCAGACGGAGCAGATGCTCGACGGCTTCGGATTCGGGAATGTTTTTTTCTACACATTCTTTGCCGCGATAGAGACTGATTTTACCACGTGCGGCTCCTACATAGCCATAATCGGCATCCGCCATCTCTCCGGGACCATTGACGATACAACCCATGATAGCAATCTTCAATCCTTTGAACTGAGATGTAGCTTTTTTCACTTTGGCAATTGTCTCTTCAAGATTATACAGCGTGCGGCCACAACCCGGGCATGAGATGTATTCTGTCTTGGTAAATTTTACTCGGGCAGCCTGTAATATGGAATCGGACAGATCTTTTAGCTGAGCATCACTAAATGCTGAATCCTCTATAATCAGTTCCTTAGCTTTTCCATCAATCAGAAAAGCACCGGCATCCATTGCAGATTTCAACTGTAAATCCTCCAATTCGGTATCATCGTAATGCAGTGTCAACACACCATCCACTATCTTGGCACCTACACGAACGGCAGCACTTGTGACAGCATAATCCACCAGCTTTCGGGCTACAGGAATCTCCTTCTCGGGAGCTTCGGAAAGAGACACACGAACCGTATCACCAATACCCTCACCCAGTAAAGCGCCAATGCCCACAGCGCTCTTTATGCGACCATCTTCACCCTCTCCGGCTTCCGTCACACCCAGATGAATCGGAAATGCCATATTCT
>CAZYFO010000154.1:0-2632 GCA_964646955.1 uncultured Bacteroidaceae bacterium
TCCCCACATACTCCATGTATCCCACGCTGATACCCGGAGACCGTATCATGGTAAATAAACTCTATCAGGGTGCACGACTGTATCGCAGTTTCGACTTCAGCGACCATGCTCCTCTTAAAAGCCTTCGAATGCCGGCCTTACGTAAGATACGTCCGGGTGACTTAGTGGTCTTCAACGAAGTACATCCATACGGAGACTGGAGCAAAATTGAGTTCAAGATAAACAAAGTTTTCTGCAAGAGAGTACTCGGTACCCCCGGTGACAGCATAAGCATTGTTGACGGCATAAACAGAAACAACCGTTATGATGGTTCCATCGGATTACTGGAAGCACAGCAAAGGATGAATAGCATGCCCGACAGCCTATTTATGCAGAACTTTTGTCTGATGGCATACCCCATGTGGCGCAGTCCATGGACTATCAAGAATATGGGACCTCTATATGTGCCGGCCAAAGGAGACTACATACCTCTGGACGAATGGCACTGTACCCTATACGGTCAGATAATAGAATATGAGACAGGTAAACATTTGGAGTATAAAGACGGAGTAGCACTGCTTGATAGTGTTCCGACAGACATATATACTTTCCAAGATGATTATTACTATATGTTGGGCGACAATTCCCCCGACTCCAACGACAGTCGCTATTGGGGCTTTGTGCCGGGAAAGTTCATTATAGGAGTGGCTACCCGAATAATCTATTGTCGCGACCGTCAGACGGAGAGGTTCCGTTGGGACAGGTTGCTGAAGAAAATATGATTTTAAATATCCATCTATTAATCTCAACTTGTATGAAAAAGTTATTCATATTATTTGCATTATTTATAAATGCAAGCTTATCGGCTCAAGACTCATTGGAGTCAAACGCCACCGGAAGATTATACGTGGAGCCAGTCGCACAGAGTCGCTTGACTCCTTTGCACTACGATAAACTGTATCTTGGTTATCTTTTGTATCTTAACAGAATGTTTGAATTACGCAATTATACCGGGTGGGACATTATTGTAACCCCCGCATCAAACAAACCGGAGTTTGCTATTAGCATAAAACGTGACAGCTGCATATTGGTATTGTCCGAAGCAGATATAAAAGTAGAAAGCGAAATGTTTGGAAGTCTGGTAAAAATAAGTGAAGACAAATTAGATAATAAATTATACAAGATTGATTATTTCGGGCTATGGAATATTGAACAGTTCTCAGATTCCATTAATGTTTTTACATATAGAATGACTATTGATGAAAGAGAATCAATCGCTTTGAATAACCTATTCGCAACCGCGACATGTACAGCCTCATATGTTCCAACATTGAAGAATCCTAATCTGACACTTTTGCCTTACAACACATACCGTATATGCAGTCGAGATTTTGCAGGAGAATTGCATACTCCTGACTATAAAACAACAATAAACGACAATTGTAGTAGGTTGGCAAAGATTATTGATATTCTTTATGAAGCCGTACGTAAAGGAGATAAATCATTAATAAGCAATCAGATGAAAGAAATAATATCTCTTACAGAAGAATTTAAGAAGAATGATTCAGACATTCCTTGGGAAAATCATCTTACACCAATTCAGTAAAACTACTCTTCAATAGAATGGGTACGGTGACAGAAATATTTGTCATGTACCTTTTAAAGTAATAATATGTCAATATTGACATGTTACAAAGTAATATACTACAACAACATATCTATTCTGACATATTATCTGATATATTCTGCTTAACTGGTTTTCTTGTCGGAGTTTGTCAGAAGTTCACGGAGAGGCCGCCCATTACTGTACACTTAGGCATAGGAAAGCCTGCGTTTATCTCATACGACTGAACTAGAATATTCTCTGCACGGGTGAACAGACTGATATTACTGTTCAAATTATATAATGCACGGGCATTCCATAGCACATAGTCCTGAACAGTGCCTCTTGTTACATCGGTATATAAGCCACCAATATACTGAACTCCTGATATAATTTGCCACTTAGCGTGTGACAAGTCTGCTTCGATATATGCCTTATGTTCAGGTGAAGCCACCACTGGAGTTTCCATGTGCAGGAAACTGTAATTGGAGTTTAAAGCAAGATTATCCGACAACCTATACCTGACCATTAACTCAAAACCACTGTTTTGCAATTCGCCGGAATTACTGTTTTTCGGCCTTCCGCCTACCATCTGAGTAAGAATCACATTTTCGGCCTTGATATAGAAGATATTGGCTTCTACATGCAATGCTCCGTCAAGCAGATTGTTTGAATAAGCCAACTCATAATTCATCAGTTTCTCGGGCAACAGATCTGCATTCATAGGAGGGAACAGATACATATCCTTGAACGTCGGATTACGATACCCCTTGCCTACCATCAATTTAATATCACCTATACCATCTGGACGTAGTGTCATGCCCACTTGCGGAACCAGCTCATTACCGACTAATGAATGATGATTATAGCGAAGACCGGCTTCAACAGACATGAAATCGAAGAGATTCTGATGTAAATTGACATAACCTGCTACCTCATCGGCTTCTTTGCTCACCGGAGGCAGATCTTTCCTCCATGGAGAAGATAGTGTACCGTCATCATGCTTAAACCAACCCTTACCCCATGTATGCATATAATCAAAACCGAGAG
>CAZYFO010000155.1:0-2616 GCA_964646955.1 uncultured Bacteroidaceae bacterium
AGAGAATCAGATTAGAAGTAAAAAAGAATTAATACATTTGTAAATCAAGGTTTTCGTTAAGCGAGAGCAGAGAAAACTTGTTTTATATGTCGAGCGTAGAAACTTTGGATAAAATCCTACCTTTACAGAGTATAAATATAGTTTTAATGAGAGGTGAACTTTGTCTTATTACTCATCACAAAAAAACATTATCATTTCAGATGATGAAAAGGATATGCTCTATACTATTTGCACTGTTTATTGCTTCGTATGCTTATTGCGGTGATAACTCTTCAGTTGAGTCTCTGATGCATTATGCAGGTAATATTTATCAATTCAGTTCTATCGTTCCACAAGAGAAGGTATACGTTCAGTTTGACAATACCTGTTACTATTCGGGAGAAATATTATGGTTCAAGGCTTATGTTGTAAATGCCTCCAATCTGCATCGCGCACCCAGCAGTGTGCTTTACGTGGAACTGCTTTCGCCGAGTGGAGTACTGCTCAAACATGAGAAGCTGAAGATCGTGGCCGGCCAAGCGGACGGTTCGTTTTCTCTGGTAGATGGATCCACAGAAGATGCTCGCGAGAAGCGAGGTGTTTTGGGCTACCCTTCAGGATTCTATGAAATCCGTGCCTATACAAACAATATGCTCAACTTCAGTGAGGAGGCTATCTTTTCTCGTGTCTTTCCCGTTTATGACAAGCCGAAGGAGGAGAAGGCGATGTTTACTCAAAATCCGGTAACAGCCAAGGAAGAAAGAACATATGTAGAACAATATAGGCCCAAACCGGATAAACCGAATAACCTAAATGTCAGTTTTTTTCCTGAAGGTGGTCAGGCATTGACAGGCGTACCATGCACGGTGGCTTTCAAGGTAACTGACGATACCGGGTTGGGTGTTGATGCTGAGGGAGTACTGAATGATGACGGAACAGCATTCTCTACCGTACATTCAGGGATGGGCAGTTTTACATATACACCTTCAGACAAATCATCATCAGTGACAATTACCTATGGGGACACCCGCAAGACCTTCACTCTGCCGACCCCTAAGAAATCAGGATATAACTTTAGAGTAAAATCAGCGAAAATAGACGAAATGACCGTTGAGGTGTATCGTTCCGAACTTCTTCCTGAAGATACTCTGGGCCTTTCATTGACATGTCGAGGAGAACTAGTGGCATTCGACACGATAAGTGTCGGCAAATCAGCATTAGAACGTACAATTTCATTGACGGATGTGCCGGAAGGAGTCTGCCGTCTCACTCTTTTCAACCAATCAGGTCAGGTGTTAGCCGTCCGTTCCTTGTACCATAGGGGTGATATTTTGGCTCCGTCTATCACTTTTACGACCGATAAATCCAGTTATGAACCTTTTGAGAAGATGAATATGTCATTCAAACTGACAGACTCCAAAGGTCAGCCGTTTCGAGACAGGTTCTGTCTGTCGGTTCGCGATGTTGCAGGTGTAGCCAATGCTTACAGTGACGACATGCGTACTTACCTACTGCTGTCGTCTGACTTGAAAGGCTTGATAGAACATCCGGAGTACTATTTTGAGTCTCGGGATGACGCCCATACTAAGGCTTTGGACCTGCTTATGCTGGTTCAGGGCTGGGAACGTTACGATTGGTCGGTAATGTCAGGAGTCACCCCGTATCTGGAGGAACATCGCATGGAGAAGGGTCTGACTCTGAACGGTTGGATATTGAATCCGTCGGGACGTAAGAAGTTGGAAGATGTATCTGTGACGGCAGCTGTCATGCCATCGGATAGGACCAAGACGGAACTGTTTGAACATAAGACCGATTCTTCCGGCTACTTCGGCTTTGATCTGACCAACGAGTTCTATGATGAATCGAGATTGACTATCAGAGCAAATACTAAGAAAGAACGGCTTATAGGTACTAGTGCACGCATTAGGTTTGAACGTTCTGCTAAACCCGAGGTTAGGTCTTTTCATCCCGGCGAAACGGTATTTGAGAGTATAGAAGCTATCAGGGAAGCGATGAAAGGAGATGATGAAACCGAAGAAGAGTATTCTGCGAAGATTATCAAGGATAAAGAAGGATACATACTGCCTGATGTAGATATAAAAGCCAATAGAAAATATGTGGACTACTATACCTTCAAATCATTTGATGCGAAGAAAGATGTAGAGATACAATTGGATAAAGGAGATTATACAACAGATTTGTATGGATATTTGCTTGAGAAAGGATATCAAGTCGACGCTAGTGATATTGATGGATTTGAGGCCCTATACTATGTGCATACGGATAAAAGATATTTATACACAGGCTGGTTTGAAATTCCTACCTCTATTGACATGATGCTTATTGAGAGTGTCAATGTATATGATGAAAGAGTAACACTGTCGGAATGTCTTGATTTAGCTCCATTATACCTAAGCTATTTATTGAGCACCGGTAGCTATCCTGAGATGGAAGAGTTATATAAATATCGTAGATTAGTTGATGTAAAGATAAAGGAAAACTATCAGGTTATCAGCAGAAAGGATATTATGAAAATAGGCTCAAGAATATCCACAATAGAGGGTTATTCAAGACCATATTACTTTTACAATCCTACTTATCCTAATGGACCGGTTCCAGGTGATGTAGATTATCGTA
>CAZYFO010000156.1:0-2589 GCA_964646955.1 uncultured Bacteroidaceae bacterium
ATATTCCAAAGTGTCAGGCATGAATAATGTTGTAAGATTGGCACATCCATAGAATGTATACCTTCCAATATTTGTAACACTGTCAGGAATGACCATCGAACCAAGATTTGTACACTCGTAGAATACAGCGTCTCCGATACTTGTCACACTTCCAGGTATAGCTAATAAACTGAGGCCGGAACATCCATAGAATGCTTCACTTCCAATACTTTTCACGCTGTTCGGTATAGCTACTAAAGTAAGGCTGGAGCATGCACAGAATGCATAATCTCCAATACTCGTAACTCTACCGGGAATCATTACAGACATAAGACCGGAACAATTGGAGAATACAGAATTTTGAAGAGTTGTCACACTGTCGGGTATCATTATCGAAGTAAGTCCGGAACACATTAAGAAAGCCGATTCCCCAATACTTGTAACACTATTAGGTATTAACACAGATTTAAGACCGGGACATGAAGAAAATGCTTCATTTCCAATACTTTTTACACTGCTCGGTATGATCATTGATGAAAGGTCGGAACATCCGCAGAAAGCCTGATATCCAATTCTTGTAATAGTGTTGGGTATTGCTACAGATGTAAGACCTGTACACATCAAGAACGCTTTATCTCCAATACCTGTTACAACAAAAGTATTTCCTGAATATGTAACTAATGAAGGGATTGTAACACTATCGGTGTACAAGACGTTCACACTATCGGGGTGTAAGTTTGGCCGGCTTGTTACCTCACAAGTCATATCAACATTAGACAGAATATTGTAGGATATTCCGTCAACCTCAAAATCCGCGGCCTGAATTGCCGTAAACAATAATAGAGCACCTAACAATGTTTCTAATCTTTTCATATTATATAATTTATAGTTCCTAGAAAATCAGCAGGAATCGGCTACAAATTTATGCACGTTATTGAGCTATTATTCACTTATATAGGAAAAAATTACTACATGGTGAAAAGCGTTGTGCTACTCTTAACTCTCCCCCTGTTTAGTGGCCTTGGAAACTCTCCCCCTGTCTAGGGGGAGTACGGCATAGCCGGGAGGGGGTATCTGGTTAATGCTCGCGTTCGATAGTATTCCATGCGTGGGTGAAAACGCGATTTCAGCCACGCATGCGCTTAATGGCAAACTTTTTTGGCGATTTCTTGCAGATTTATTTTTTAATCGTAAATTTGCAAGAAATTGAGTCGTAGGAAATAGAATCGCAAGGAAATAGAATCTGATAGAAATAGAAATTACAGAATAATATGACCCATATGATAGAGAGAGTATTAAGAACCAGGTTATTAGAATTGGCAAAGAAATATCCTATTGTTACGGTTACCGGTCCAAGACAGTCCGGTAAATCCACTTTGCTGAAAAACTCCTTCCCTGACTATAAATATGTCTCTTTGGAAGACCCCGATATGCGGTTATTTGCATCGGATGATCCAAGAGGCTTTTTAGCTACATATTCAGATAAGACAATTATTGATGAAGTTCAGCGAGTGCCCACTCTCTTCTCATATATTCAGACATATACGGACAGGGAGAATAGAGAAGGAATATATCTGCTTGCCGGATCTCATAATTTTCTTTTGATGGAAAGTATAAATCAATCATTGGCCGGTAGAACAGCCATTCTCAAACTATTGCCATTTTCTCATTATGAAATGAAAGGAAGTGGAATACTTCCAGATAGTGTTGATGAAGAGATATTCAAAGGTGCCTACCCGCGTCTTTATGATAAAGAGATAGCACCTACAGATTACTATCCATTCTACATTCAGACCTATGTAGAGCGGGATTTAAGATTGATGAAGAATATTGGTGATTTGAGCAGGTTTATAAAATTCATCAAACTCTGTGCCGGAAGAATAGGACAACTGCTTAATCTTTCATCATTAGCCAATGAATGTAGTGTTGCAGTATCAACAGTATCCGTGTGGATTTCGGTTTTAGAGGCAAGCTATATATGCTATCTGTTAAAGCCCGACTATAACAATTATGCAAAACGATTGGTAAAATCGCCGAAGCTATATTTCTATGACACAGGATTAGCATGTTCATTATTGGATATCAAAAGTGCCGACCAGGTAGCCACACACTTCCTTCGTGGCGGACTCTTCGAAAATCTCGTTATTAATGAGTTTGTAAAAGAAGCTTACAACAAAGGGGTAAATCCGGATATAACATTCTGGAGAGACAGCACCGGAAATGAAGTAGATTTACTTCAGTATGTGAATGGTAAGCCGAATGCCTATGAAATAAAATCGGGAGCCACATTTTCACCGGATTTCTTCAAAGGTATCTCCAAATGGGCAAAATTATCGGGAGCCACTTCAGAGCAATGTTTTGCTGTGTACAATGGAGAGAGCGATATAAAAACCTCAAATGGACAGCTAATCAAGTGGTAGTCCCAAATGCACCCTACAGGTCTTATGGAAAGGGTGAATGCTCGTGCTCGCGTTCGATAGTATTCTATGCATATTCGAAACGACGGTTTCAGCCACTCATGCATAGAAGGGGAAACGTCTTCTACTGTTTAATAATAAACTTTTGGCATTGCGAATGTTACGAGTAAACTGTACATTGAACCTCTCGCGA
>CAZYFO010000157.1:0-2567 GCA_964646955.1 uncultured Bacteroidaceae bacterium
AGCTGGTGTCCAAGGTGCCAATCGGCAGTATGCAAAACCTTAATCATGTATATTATATCTGCGGTATATCATCATCTGAAAACTTGTCAATATCTCTGTCCTTAATATATTTTTTTGTCTCTCTGACTATCACTCCCGACAGCAGCAACAGAGCCACCAGATTCGGTATGGCCATCAGCGCATTCATACTATCGGCCATATTCCACAGAGTGGACAGTTCAGCAATGGCACCTATAAAAACACCAATAATCCATATCACCTTAAACACCTTAAGAGATTTCTTGCCAAACAGATACTCCACTGCCCTCTCACCGTAATAATACCACCCCAGTATAGTGGAGAACGCAAAAGATACAATGCCGAAAATCAGAATCAGGTTTCCTACAACAGGAATCTTGCTGAAAGCCGCCTTGGTAAGAGAAGCCCCCTGCGTACTGTCAATATCCGGAAATGCCAGAATGCTGCTTACCAGCACCAGACCCGTCAGAGCGCATATCACCACCGTGTCCCAGAACGTGCCGGTAGAAGATACCAATGCCTGACGCACGGGGTTACGTGTCTTGGCTGCAGCAGCCACAATAGGCGCAGAACCCATACCGGACTCATTGGAGAACAGGCCGCGCGCAATACCATACCTGGCCGCCATCAGCACCGTTGCCCCCACAAAACCACCTCCGGCAGCTCTGGGCGTAAAAGCTGATGTAACTATCAGCCTGAAAGTTTCACCCAGGAACTCACGATTGAATATCAGAATAACCATACAACCCAAAACATAAAGCACCGCCATAAAAGGCACAAACATACTGCAAACACGTGCTATACCCTTCAGCCCGAAGAGCAGAATCAATGCAACCAGAAGAGTAATAACAATACCCGACACCGCTACAGGTATCTGATAATATTCAAACAGCAGCGTACTGATAGCATTGGACTGTACAGTATTGCCTATTCCCAGTGAAGCCACCGCCGCAAACACGCAGAACACCACCGCCAGCCACTTCATGCCCAGTCCGCGCTCCAGCGCATACATTGGACCACCCAGCATCTGACCATTTGATGTACGCACCCTGTATTTGATAGCCAAAAGCCCCTCGGAATACTTTGTGGCAATGCCGAACACACCCGTCAGCCAGCACCACAGCACCGCCCCCGGACCGCCCAGCGCTACAGCCGTAGCCACTCCAATGATATTGCCGGTACCCACGGTTGCCGCCAATGAAGTAGCCAAAGAAGAGAACTGGCTCACATCTCCGTCCGAATCAGGATCTTTCTTGAAAGACAGTCTGATAGCCTTGAATATTTTACGCTGAGGAAACTTCAGCAACACAGTAAAATAAATATGAGTACCCAACAGCAAAATAATCATCGGCCATCCCCAAAGGTACGTGGACAATGTAGAAAACAGCTTGTCAATAAAATCCATAAGATTCAGTTAAATTTACAATTATCAAAAGCACAAAAGTGTAAACAAAGTACTCCTCACCCATTCGGAGGCCTACACATGAATGGCAAATTTATTAATTTTTGTTGATATCTTTTTATTCCTCTCTTCAAAATGATGTTATTTAATTGATATATTTGCAATGATATAAACAGTAAGGTTATTGCGATGGCAAAAGAAGCAAAAGCAAAAATAAAGATAAACAAACTGATTGAAAAGACCAACGATATTATCATTATAGCTAATTACAAATTCTAATAACAAAAAAAACAATTTTGACAACAATAACAGTAAAAGACACAAGTGTCACCATCATCAACATCAATGATAATGACTATATCTCATTGACAGATATAGCAAAACACAAAAGCGATGATCCAACTGCAACCATTGCAAACTGGATGAGGAATCGTAACACAATAGAATTTATGGGAATATGGGAAACTTTGTACAACCCCGATTTTAAACCCCTCGAATTCGAGGGGTTTAAAAAGGAAGCTGGATTAAATGCTTTCACATTGTCACCACAAAAATGGACAGCAGCTACAAATGCCATTGGAATTATTGCCAAATCAGGAAGATATGGTGGCACATATGCTCACAAGGATATTGCATTCAAATTTGCGAGTTGGGTATCTGTTGAATTTGAGTTGTATTTAATCAAAGAGTTCCAACGCCTGAAAGAAGCAGAACAAAAGCAACTCGGCTGGTCGGCAAAACGCGAACTTTCAAAAATCAACTATCATATACATACAGATGCAATAAAGCATAACCTAATTCCACAAAAGCTTACAGTACAGCAGACTTCCATAATTTATGCCGAAGAAGCCGATGTGCTAAATATGGCACTATTTGGAATTACAGCCAAACAATGGCGCGATACCAATTCTGACTTAAAAGGCAATATCCGCGATTATGCGTCAATTAATCAATTGATTTGCTTGTCAAATATGGAGAACCTGAATGCTGTATTCTTAGACAAAGGCATGCCTCAATCAGAACTTTTGCAAGAACTCAACCGCATTGCCATTCAACAGATGAGTGTTTTGGAAGAGGTCGAAAATAGGAAATTATTGAAATAAATTGTATTATAGCGCAGAATTAACGAATAACTATGAACAACAAA
>CAZYFO010000158.1:0-2546 GCA_964646955.1 uncultured Bacteroidaceae bacterium
TAAATCCGAGCTTCACGGTAGTCTTTTTCATCGATCATGGCTGACCCACTTAGTGTGGAAACGCCTGTGATTGATGAAAAAGACTACCGTGAAGCTCGGATTTATGATCTGAACGGCAGCCGTGTGCTCTACTCTCCGGGAATGAAAGGCCTGTTCATAATCAACGGCCGCAAGGTGTTGCTGAGATAGCACCGTTTGACTGCATTTCTGCATAGGGGAGGTGGCCGCAGGCCGGAGGGGTATTATAGGAGCTCTAGCTCCGCGACTGAGGGGTATTAGCTGAATTACTTTTGTAAATCTATGTCAGGACAAGTCGGTTTTTCCATCGTTTTACTCCTTATAAACAGCCTGCATACCGCAGTATCTTACACATTTGCCGCATTCGATACACTTCTCTGCATCAATCACGGGCAAGCCGTACCCTTGTTGTGTTATTGCGCCCACCTTACAAACTGCGATTATTGGGCAGCGGTGATTTTGCGGACAACGTGCCGCGTCAATTGTTAGTGCCATAGTTCTCTATTTTTTTAGTATTAATTTATAATCTGTCATTTCCGATACTCTTCAATCTGGTCTTTATAAACCTGTTTGCTCTTAGTGCTGTCATTGCTGGAACATCCTCCTGCTCCGCAGCACGATATATTGAGCACTGCTTGAAACAGGAATAGTCCTGCCAGCCACAAAAACAGATAGTCTTTGTTTGTGATTGAATAAACGGCTATCCCGATACCTGCGATTAGACGAATGATGCGCGGTGCATCCCAGCCTTTTAGTAAATTATTCATCTTGTTTCTTCTCCTTTTTATTAAACATATCAAATAGTAATCCGCCCAATACGGCTCCCCAAAGTGTGCTTATCGTTGGCGATGAGGTGATAGGACACGAGCCGCTGTTGCAACCCACAAAGATGTAGTAGAGGTATCCTCCTACGGCTCCGACTGTTACTCCTAGTAGCAGCAACCAATGTTTCTTCAAAAAATTTTGTATCATAATTATCCGTTTTTCTTTTCTATTATTATTTATGGTGCAAAGATATATATTAATTTCCAATGGAAACTACTTTGATTGGAAAATAATTTATTGAGATGCTGTTTTTAGCTGCTCCCCAACTCCTCCCCTGTTTAGGGAGAGTTTTTATTTCCACAATAATCTGAACTCCTATTGCAAAACCCGATAACTGTTAGGATATTTGCACAATTAAACTTTAAAAATTTGCAACATGAATAAAATGATGTTTTTGAGGATGAAGGCAAGTTTGTTTTTGTTGGCGTTGGTTGGTGCGTGGTGTACGATTGATAGTCAGAATATTGTCATTTCAAATAGTGAAAGCCGTAATTATATTGATCTCGATGGCAAATGGAAGTATATAATTGACGCCTACGAGACCGGCCAGATTGGCTTCATGTCGATATATGAGAACAGTGTGCCCAAGGATAAATCGGACCGTGTGGAGTACAGCTTCGACAGGGCTCAGACGCTTTGGGTACCGGGCTCCTGGAATGCGCAGAAGCCGGAGCTCTACTACTACGAGGGCACCATCTGGTACCGCAAGACCTTTGATATGGAGAATATTGACAAGGGAAAGCGCTATTTTGTTCATTTCGGCGCGGCCAGCTACAAGAGCACAGTGACATTCAACGGCAAGGTGCTCACGGTGCACGAAGGCGGCTTCACTCCGTTCTGCTGTGAGGTGACATCGCTCTTAAAAGAGAAGGACAATTTCCTGATAGTGGGCGTCAGCAATACCCGTGCCGACGACCAGGTGCCTGCGAAAGTGACCGACTGGTACAATTACGGGGGCATCATTCGCGACGTCAAACTGATTGAGGTGCCGCAGAATTTCATTAGCCGTTATTTTCTGTCGCTCGACAAGACGACACTCAACAATAAGGTGAGGCGCATTGACGGTACTCTCCTGCTCGAGGGCGATGGGATGCCGGCAGAGGCGAGGGTAGTAATCCCCGAACTGAAGGTGAACAGTGTAGTCAAGGTCGATGCCAATGGTGAAGCGAAATTCACAATCGACGTGAAGAATATGGAGCTGTGGTCACCCGAGTCTCCGAAGCTCTACGACGTTTGCATTGAGACTAATACCGATACCGTCAGGGACAGAATAGGATTCAGGACAATCGAGACGAAAGGGAGGCAGATACTTCTGAACGGAAAGCCGGTGTTCCTCAAGGGAATTTCGCTGCACGACGAGAATCCGATACGTGGGGACAGGGCCAATTCGATGGACGATGCCAGGCTGGTACTGGGATGGGCCAAGGAGCTGGGCTGTAACTTCATACGTCTGGCACACTATCCTCATCAGGAGAACATTGTACGCCTGGCCGACGAGATGGGCATTATGCTCTGGGAGGAATTGCCGCTGTATTGGGGCATCCAATGGGGCAATCCGAAAGTGCTTGAGAACGCGAAGCAGCAGTACTCCGAGCTGATATACCGCGATTGCAACAGGGCCGCCTCGATAATCTGGTCAATAGCCAATGAGACCACCCCGTCACCCGACAGAAACAACTTCCTGATATCGATGGCCGCCCATG
>CAZYFO010000159.1:0-2513 GCA_964646955.1 uncultured Bacteroidaceae bacterium
GCTCAAATCGTGTTTTCGGCCACGCATGGGGTGAGTTTTTTTAATACCCCTCCGGCCTACGGCCACCTCCCCTATGCAGGGGAGGAGTCGTGGAGAATTAATCTATTATTTAGACGCTCCCAACTTCGTAAATCCTTATATAGTTGCGTGGCTTGAAAATCAGTATATGTATATGCAACCTTCATTTCTTCTTTAAGAACCTTTTTTGAATATTTGTTCTTGACCAAATTCCAAGAAAGATGTTCAACTACATCATGGCCTCTACAAACATCATATACAAGACAAGACGAAAGATTTTTATCATAAATAAATTGGGTTATTTGTTCTTCCGTAACCTGATCAGAACAATGACTTACAAAGTTTGCAGTTATATTTAACTTCCAATTAACATCGTAAGAATGTGTAGTTTGTGACCAAAAATGAGACATCTTCAAGAATCCATTAAAATCGCAGTATAACTTCTTCACATCATTCATTATGCGCAGATAACCCAGGTACCTTGTATGGTCATAAACAACAGCCAACACATCCGATAAAGCTGTTCCATTTATCATATCAGGAAGAAACCTCTTCAAAACTCCGGCTTTAATCATCATCATCTCCAAATCGCGGCTATCAGTCTCGAACAAATTTGAGAGTTCACTATCCTGCTGAAGAAAAGGTGTATAATCTTTATCTCTAATTCCTATTATTGTCAATGAAGAAACATAAGTATTCAGAAGCCTTTCCAACCGTTCCCATCCTCTACGAATACCATCATGACCGTTCTTACCTTTCTCCTTACATCCGGAATCTCTTAATTTCACATTATCATCATCAAGAAGGAACTTGCCATAAACTTCACAATCATCATCAGACTCCACTATCACCCAAATTTTTTCCTGCCCTGATTCTGAATTTTTTGCAAATTCAAGAATGCCCTCAGTATAGTAACCGATCTTCGAAACTGCACTCTTAACATCCATCTTATTTAGATTTACGCGATTGTGCATAAAGATCTATTGATCTTTCCCATTTGCCGTCAAAGACCTGAGGAGAGTGAGTAGCAACTATAATCTGTAGATTCTTACTCTTTGCAACACTACTGATATTATGATAGAATACAACCTGCCACATCAAATGTTGAGATGTTTCAGGTTCGTCAATCAAAACCAATGAATCTTTTGGCGCGTCAAAAATAAGTTCGAAAAAGATATCTATCAATTCCTGTTCTCCGGAAGACAGATCCTCCGGTAGAATAATCTTTCTCATCTCGTCATTAACCCTAAATCTGATTCCTTCATATTGGGGAACAGTCTCCAAAGTTTTTCGAGTAAACTTGTATTTATCAATAATTTTCTTGAACATTTCAATTCTTTCAACAAAACTATTAGCTTCTGTTGTTTCCTTTTCTGAAAGGCCATTCTTCGTCGTAAAATCCTCATTAAGGAAAAATCTAACCTTTTCGTATTTTTCCTTGATATTATCACTGATAGCTACCATAGTGGACTCTTTTGCTATTGAGTCCTTATTGACAGAAACTCTTGATTTATTAATTAACCTACTTTCATCTATCCAATAACACTGTTGAGAATTCAGAAAAATTCTAAGATTTGCATCGTTGAACTTGTGTACAAAATCAGAATTAAAATCGGAATTAAAATGTCCGTCCAGATTATAAGTTGCAGAACTAAGTAAATGGCCATCCGGATATTTGTACTTAATTTCCAACTGCTTGTTATAAATATTCTCCGGTAAATCGCTACTATCTTCTTTATACGTTTGATGTTCAATCTCTTTCTTTACGACCTCTATTGATTTCCCATCATCAAATACAAATATCAGATTATCAAACTCTACGTCCGCAAAGTTCTCAAACCTCTGCCGAAATAAAGAGAAGATAAGATATAGAAGCGTAGTTTTACCATATCCGTTTGGTCCGGTAATAAACTTAATAGCAGGACCTTTTTCTTCAGAAAAATCAAGATTGTAGGAGTATTCTCCAAGCAGTCCCTTTACACGTAGGTTCAAAAGCATATTAGAATTTATATATTTCCTTGAGACGATTATACATTTTTTCGTTAATTGTAAGTGCACGGCGCTGATAAATATTTTTCACACCCTCAGCTGTTACTGCTGACACGTATGAAGGAAAATCATCTCCCTTACTTAAATTGTTCTCATGCTGCATAGCACGAAGATTTTCCGGTCTGTCATCACTATTAGGCATGGATTTTGGATATATATGATCAATCTCCCATCCAAAAGGATTATCATCTTTCCCATATTTATCACGCATGATAATAGCCCCGCAAGGATCCTTTCGATATAGATTGTTATCCAATCCATCGACTGACAGGGCTTTTTTCCATACAGATTCAATTTGTTCCTCAGTAAAGCTCATTCTGCATATCTCCTTTTAAGCAAGCAAAAGTAATCAATTTGACGAACAATTGCGAATATCATTGTTTTCTTTTTCTTTGTTAGCAGCAATCAAATACCCCTCCGGGCTGCGGCCACTTCCCCTAAACAAG
>CAZYFO010000160.1:0-2407 GCA_964646955.1 uncultured Bacteroidaceae bacterium
TAACTGACAAAAGTCCAAGCAATACAATTGGCAGCGGAAAATATTTCTTACTCATGACAATATAATTCGTTACTGAATAATACTAAATAATTTCTTTCATTTAAAAACTCTCTCATATATTTCCTATAATATTAATTGGGGTCACCAGTATTATGCAACATTAAGATGTTACAAAAAACTAGTGATAATGGATAATTATTTATCCGTTAATAAAAAGTTGATTAGTTCTTCCCATTACCCGGAGCAAGCTCGACAGGTAAGCAGTTGTAAGGTTTGACACAGCGGGGATGAGAGCTATGTTATACCATTAATAAGTACTATCTTTGCGGCGTTCAGTTTTTAGGTTAACTACTTGAATCTGGATTGAAGGGTGGCGTTCAGTATCACTTTGCAGGGTGGAATATGTGCGCCCCCTTCTTGTATCCAGATTATTATCACACTCTTTTGTTTCTTTCGTTCACCACCATTCAATCTCATTATCTTCTCTTATTATGAACGGACGCTCATTATTGCCACGTGTATAGTTAGTCATCCACAGCAGAGTATTGAGCGGTACATCATCATAGTGCAGGGTGTTGCCCTCTGCTATCTGGTAGCCCAATGAACACCAATCATTACCATCAAAGTAAAATAATTCGTATTCATTACCCGGACAGATATCATTGTCATCACAGCGAGGTGACACGCTGAAGTATCTTATTTCTGTTGGTTTGCCCATATCCATTCCCACCCAGTTTCCATCGGGCTGGTTTATTTCAAAGTTTGATAGCAGATTACCATCATACGCGCGATATATGGCGTCCTGGCCTGCTTCGGGGTTGGCTATTCCGCGTCTATCCAGTTTGTTTCCGTCCGCATCATGGAACGAGAGTTCCGATATGCTGCCCCACGAACCGTCCGGCGTAAAGTAACGCCAATAACGGTAAGGACGGTCTGCATTCAACTCTATCAGAAATGGAATATCCGTACGTTCAATTGTATATAGAGTTTCTGCATCCTTAAAGTCAGGACGATTAGAGCACTGTATTTTTCCACCCATTATGCGTCGGCGCATATCAACTACATTGTATGATTCGTAATACTTGCGGCGAAGGTCCGCACTGATTGTTCTTGGGGCACTGCCTGTGTAGTCACCCTGATAGTTGATGTACTCCACCTTCCCGCTCTTGTGTAGTATGAATGGGTGGCTTATGGGTATGAGGTCGCTTCCGTTATAGCCTAAGGCAATATATAGCATATTACGCCCCATATTTTTGAAGTGAGCCTTGCTTTTCTTGAGTACTCCGTAGTCAAGTATTCTCCACTTCGGGCCACCGTAGTTTACGGCCATTGCTATATAGACGTACCTACGGTCCTGAAGCTGTTTTAGTATCTCTTTGTCAGTCTCTATTTCAAGGTCAGAGGTAAGGTTGTAGCAGTTTGTCACATCCTTCCGGCAGGGGTCAAAGGGATGGACATACTTGGATGTTTTGCGGTACTTTTCAACATCGCGGTTTATGGTGTAGGTGTTTCGCCAAACCTTGGGTATGCGCTCGTATGGGTAGAATTGCTGACCTGCCGGCATGATGAGGGAGTTGATGGTCACCTGCTCGCGTCCACGGTCATCGGGGAACACGTACCAGCTATGCCCCTCGCTATTACGTCCCCATACCGGCACTTGATCAACTGCGGCGGGCATACCAAGACTGCGGAACGCAGCTGTTCCCATAATAACATAATCCCAACAACTGCCGTAGGTCATACGCACCCAGGTGGCGGCACTAAGCATAGGCATGCTACCACTATTCTCCCAAATTACACGTAGTCCTATGGCAGATTGCTTGCTGTGTATCTCGTTACGAGCTATCTCTATTGCCCCAAATATGCTGTTACGCTGTATATCAGTAGGCGGTATGGTATTGAGGCTGTCGCTATAGTGCTGTGACAGGGTATCACGCCAAGCGTCAAGACTCTGGAGTTCTGTAACTTTGTATGGTAATATCCAATCGCGGAACTCCTCGTAGGTAAGGTGCTGTGCCCAAGGCCTTGTCTTCCACTGCTTGAATGCGTGGTCAATGCTGTAAATCAGATAGTCGGCGGTAATAACCTCAACGTCAGAAATCGTATCCTGAGTCAGTCCGTAATACAGTGTGTTGCTGATTTCACGAAGAGTGTCGCGCTGCCAGTCCGGACTGGGTCCTGTGCCAAGAATCTCAAGAGCCTGGTGGTAATATCTGTTTATGGCAGCAGTGTCACGATATGAATAATGTGCAGGCATATTTGCTATGAGGTACTCAGCAGCAGCAAGCTTCTGCGGGTCGTTGTCAACGGTACGATAGTGCTCAAGCACAGCCTCCAACTGCCCTCTGTTCTCACCTGCTACCTTCAGCGCTTCACGCAGGTATTTACTGTCCTCTGAGCAACTCGT
>CAZYFO010000161.1:0-2406 GCA_964646955.1 uncultured Bacteroidaceae bacterium
ACTCTCCAAACAGTTTTGCGAAATCTTTCTTATCTTTTTCGGTTTCAATTGCATCAGGATTGGGGAATTTATCTTGTAACTCACGGACTACATCCACATAACCTCTGCGAGCTTCGCCGGTGACAATATCAATAAATCCCTCAAGATACTCTTTATAGCTCTTCTCAAGCAGCACATTCTTGGTATTGCTATCCCCGAAAAGAGTAATGGCATCAATAGTTGCTGTTTCCAGATTTCTAAAGGTAACAATATTACCAAAGGTTTTTGTGGCATCATAGATACGATTGGTACGCGAAAAAGCTTGCATCAGGCCATGATAGCGCAAGTTCTTATCTACAAACAGCGTATTGAGTGTAGGTGCATCAAAACCGGTGAGAAACATACCAACCACAATAATCAGATCCACCTCTTTGCTCTTTACACGTTTGGCCAGGTCACGATAATAGTTCTGGAACTCATTGCTGTCAACACCATAACTGGTTTTGAACATCGCATTATAGTCATTGATAGCCTTCGTCAGAAACTCTTTGGCACTGCTATCCATTGCAGAAGGTTCAAAGGTTTCATCGACTATCTCACCTATCGCATTTTGCTCCTCGTTGGCAGCATAAGAAAAGATGGTCGCTATTTTCAGAGGCTTTTCGCTCCCTTTCTGCAGTTTGTTCAGTTCCTCGTAATAGCATTTTGCAGCATCTACACTATTTACCGCAAACATGGCATTAAAACCCTTGCTGCTTCCCTGGTTCCTGTGGGTCTTAATCCTGAAATTCTGTAAAATATATTGAGATATCTCCTTTATACGGGCAGGATGGAGCAATGCAGCCTGGTTTTCAGCAGCACTCAGTTTCTTCTCATCCAACTCCGTTTCTATATCCTTAAAATGAGGACGGACATCATTGTAATCGACTTTGAACTTCAAGACTTTCTCATCTCTGATAGCATCAGTGATAACATATGAGTGCAACTCTCTTCCAAAAACACTTGCTGTGGTCTCTGCACCCAATGCATTCTCTGGGAAGATAGGCGTTCCGGTAAAACCAAACTGGTAGTACTTTTTGAACTTCTTTTTCAGGTTCTTCTGAGCCTCGCCAAATTGCGAACGGTGGCATTCGTCAAATATAAAGACCACCTGCTTATGATAAATCGCCAAATCACCCTCACTTTTCATGAGGTTATTCAGTTTCTGAATAGTGGTTACAATAATCTTATTATCATCCTTTTCAATATTACGCTTCAAACCGGCTGTACTCTCCGAACCATTCACACTATCGGGAGAAAACCGCTGATACTCCTTCATGGTCTGAAAGTCCAGATCCTTACGGTCCACTACAAAAAACACCTTATCGATGAAATCAAGTTGAGTAGCCAGCCGAGCAGCCTTAAAACTGGTCAGAGTCTTACCGGAGCCTGTGGTGTGCCAGATATAACCGCCACCTTCAGTAGTTGACCATTTCTTCGACAGGTACGAACTTTCAATTTTCCATAACATGCGCTCTGTCGCTGCAATCTGATAGGGACGCATGATAAGCAGAGTATCGCTTGTATCAAAAACCGAATAAGTAAGCAGCACATTGAGAAGCGTGTTTTTCTGGAAAAACGTAGCCGTGAAATCCTTGAGATCTTTAATCAACACATTGTCAGACTTTGCCCAGTTCATGGTAAAGTCAAAACTGTTTTTGTCCCGCTCAACGGTATTTGCAAAATAACGGCTGTCAGTGCCGTTTGATATGACAAAAATCTGCAGGTACTTATAGAGAGAATTCTCGCTGTTAAAACTCTCTTTGGAGTAGCGATGCACCTGATTAAACGCTTCACGGATAGCAACACCTCTTTTTTTCAGTTCCACCTGAACCAAAGGCAAACCATTGACCAATATCGTTACATCGTACCTGTTGGCCTGAGTGCCCTTCTGTTCAAACTGAGAAATCACCTGAACCTTATTGCGAGCAACATTCTTTTTATCAACTAAGTAGATGTTTTGGATATGCCCATCGTCAAAAACGAAATCATAGATATGGTTATCATGGATTTTCCTGGTTTTTTCCACCAAGCTATCACCCGGTTTGTCTAAGTACTCAAGCACAAAACGCATCCATTCAGCATCCGAAAACGTCATATCGTTAAGCGTTTGTAGCTGAACTCTAATATTCGCCAACATCGCTTCGGGCGTATCCAAGTTTGTCGGATTATCATACCCTTGATTGACTAAGTCCCGGATAAATTCACGCTCTAGTGCAGCCTCCGTCTGATATCCGGCAGGTGCATCATAAATATCATAATACTTGGTAAAATTGTCCAGTACAATGAAGTTGTTCGTTTCTGCTATGGGATTGTAGGTACTCATTATTCTCCTTGTTTTGGAAAGGTTAACAACATATCTCTGTAGTATTCATACTGCTTTTTCCT
>CAZYFO010000162.1:0-2387 GCA_964646955.1 uncultured Bacteroidaceae bacterium
TAGAAAAACTTTCCACCGTCAAGACTTACTCCGCTAATTACACCATTATATAATGCACGTTCCAGTACATCAAAATATTTTGATTCTCCATGAAGTAGAAACAGACGGTAATTTGTATAGACATTTGCTATTGCTGCACAAGTCTCACAATATCCTGTCATATTTGGTAATTCATAATTGGCTGTAAAGCCTTCGCTTCCTGACGAAGATGAGCCAATGCCTCCGGTCAAGTACATCTTTTTTCCAACCATATTTTCCCATATCCTGTCAATGGCATCAACATAAGATTTGTCACCGGTAAAAGCGGCCACATCGGCCATGCCTGAATACATATAACCGGCACGAACGGCATGTCCTACGGCTTCGTCTTGTTCAATTACTGGTTTATGGGATTGGTCATATTCATCTTTTCTAGCGGTATGTCCCTTATTGTCAAGAAACAGTTTAGCTTCATCAAGATATTTCTTATCTCCTGTAATTAGGTACAATTTACAAAGTGCCATCTCGGCTATCTGATGTCCTGGAACTACAATCTTCTGATTTTCACCATATCCGATTTCGCGACATACGCAGTCAGCATATCTGATGGCAATATCCAGGAACTTACGGCTACCTGTAGCTTGATAGTGAGCAATGGCACCTTCTACCATGTGTCCTAAGTCGTACAGTTCATGGCTCCCGCTTTCCTCTGCAGACCATCTTGTTAAACCGGACCAGGCATGAGGATGAGCCGGATTCATGGTTCTGGCAGTATATAAATAACCATCAGGTTCTTGGGCTGCTTCGACAATGTCCAATACACTGTCAACGTAAGCTTCCAATTTCGCATCGGGATATGTCTGCAATAGATAGCTGGCCCCTTCTATTGTCTTATAGACGTCGGTGTCATCGAAAGGAAACTGAGTGGGCTTATAATTGCTGCTGTTGTCTCCACGGGCCGTCTCTGCCATTTTAGCCGCAGCATTCTCAAAATTTGTATAGCGGTCTGTCTCTTCACATTTGCTAAACGCGAGTGGGATAGTAACCTCTCTGCTTTGTCTGATTCGTTGTCCCCAGAAACTGTCATTAGTGACTTTTACGTTGGTAAATGGCACATTCCCTATTGGATAACTAGGCAAATCGCTTTTTGCTGAAGAACTATAACAGATCAAAAGAGATAAGATGGTTGTAATGGTTAGTCTTTTCATACATACAAATGGTTAATATTGTTTTTTTCTCATTTGCTTACAAACTTACATAAAAAATATAGGAAAAAGTGCTACCTTTGTGACCTGAAAAACAGAATTATTATGCCCTTGTAGTTCAATGGATAGAACGGAAGTTTCCTAAACTTCAAATTTGGGTTCGATTCCCAGCGGGGGTACAAGAATTATAATCAGTCATAGTTTTAATCATTGACTATTAATTGGCTTTCCAGGTTTTTTTTGTAAAATTGCATTCATAGTTTAAACCGTAATTACTTTTCCTATGCTATTTCTAAATCGATTTTTGGTTTCATTGTGCGTTCTTGGTCTATCCGTGACTAGTGTTAACGCACAACTATCAACAAACAAGTACAAGTTCTTAGGCAATATCACCACTCGAGGTAGTGTGAATGGTGGGGGTGGTGCTGAATATTCAACACTTTGGAATCAGCTTACTCCTGAGAATGAGACAAAGTGGGCCTCTATTGAAGGCACTCGTGACAAATTTAACTGGACTGGTAGTGATAATGCATATAATTATTGCAAGAGTCACAACATCCCGTTTAAGTTCCATTGCCTTATTTGGGGGTCTCAGTATCCAAGTTGGATGGATAATTTATCCCCTGAAGAACAGTACCAAGAGATCGTTGAATGGTTTGATGCAGTAAAGGTTCGTTATCCTGACATTCCGATTATAGATGTTGTAAACGAAGCAGTGCCGGGTCACGCACCTGCTCCATATAAAGCAGCATTGGGTGGTGATGGAAAGACAGGATATGACTGGATAATAAAGGCTTTCGAGATGGCTTATGAACGCTGGCCTAATGCTGTCCTTATCTATAATGACTATAATACATTTCAGTGGCAGAAAACTCAGTTCATTGATTTGGTCAAGACATTGCGAGATGCAGGAGCGCCGGTTGATGCTTACGGCTGTCAATCTCATGATCTGACAGATATGGCCTTCACCGATTTCAAGTCAGCTATGACTGAGATTCAAACTGCTCTAAAGATGCCTATGTATAGCACCGAATATGATATCGGTACGACGGATGATGCCAAACAGAGACAACAATATAGTGACCAGATTCCGTATATGTGGGAATCCAGTTATTGCGGAGGAATTACACTATGGGGCTACATATATGGTGCTACATGGACTACAGATGGTAATTCCGGTATTATAAGAGATGGTGTGGACCG
>CAZYFO010000163.1:0-2370 GCA_964646955.1 uncultured Bacteroidaceae bacterium
AGTGAGTTGGCAGAGCTGGCGCGCAGCCACCCGCAACCCCGTGGATAGTCTGCACAACGAATGAACGGCACAGCACATATATAATTAACTACCAATAAAAAATTACGATAATGTCTTTTTATAACTCATTTTTCAGAAATCTCTGCAGAAACCGTCTGCACACATTTATCAACCTGATTGGCTTGTCACTCAGTCTGGCTGTGGTTATGCTGTTATCCGTTTATATCATCTCGGAATGTCGAGTCAATACACGTTACCCTGATGTGAAAAATCTCTATTTGATGGTAAAAGATAATCGTTCAGCGGTCTTGCCCGGTAAGATGCTGGCTTCATTGAAGCAGGAGATTCCGGGCATAGCAGATGCTACCATGTGGCATTGCAATACAACTACTATAGATGCAGATAATCGTAATGTCAATTACTTAGCCGTCGACACCTCATTTTTTCGGATGTTCGATATCTCGTTGGTAGCCGGAAATATATCTGGATTTGAGAATATGGGAGTGGGTGTACAATTGATTACAGAAAGTCTTGCAAAAAAGATAATCGGACAGGAAAAACTTGATTTAGATACCCTTCACAAGAATAACTTCTTCAAAGATGTATCAGGCATTTTGTCTAATCCGAGCCTTTCGTCTGGTTTTAAGTATGATATGATTGTGCCCAGAAGTCAATGGACGGGTGCACAACATTGCGGAAACAATGGTTGTGATGATGTATATGCCGGAGCAGTATTGTTAGATGATAAGGCTGATCCTGAGCTGGTACAGGTCTCCATAAATAAAATGATGGATAAGTACAGAGATGTTGTAATTTATGGAGAAGTTAAGTTGGAGCCAATCGATAAAGTCTATTTTGACACATCCTTGAAAGATGATTATATGACCCATGCAAATTTAGCCATGATACGTCTGATGATTTTTATTACCATGGCGGTATTGCTGTTGGCTCTGCTTAATTACATTAACCTGACATCAGCCAGAAACCTATCCCGTTTGGGAGAGGTAGGAATCAAAAAAACATTTGGAGCCGACACCGGTTCGGTTTTCAATCAGTTCCTGACGGAAACATACCAGCTATTGTCAGTATCTGTTCTTCTGGCACTTCTATTTGCACTTATATTGAAACCCTCGTTTGATGTGATTTTGGGAAAAACACTCTCTTTCAGTGTGCTGTATGACAGTGTATCATCTGTAATCCTATTTATCGTTGCATTTATACTTTTAGGATGGTTTGTTGGGGCAGTACCGGCATGGTCAGCTGCACGAATATCACCAATATTGTTGATGAAGAAACGTTTTTCTCATTCCGGCGGAATGATATTCCGACAGATATTCAACGTGCTTCAGTTCACCATCAGCATAGTATTGATTATCTCATTATTAATGGTATATAAGCAGGTGGATTATGTTAAGCACAAATCGCTGGGATTCAATCAAGAACAACTGCTGAAAATAAATTCAATTGTATATGGATTTTTTAGGGACCCTCTTAAGCAGACTTTATTGGCAAATCCGTCCATTACTAATATATCATATTCATATGGAGCCCCGGGGAATATCGTGGGTGTGGCTACTTTTGCTGAAGGTGGAGAAAGTCACTATATATTTGCCGATACCTGCTTCTTGCAGACTCTTGGCATAAAGTTGATAAAAGGCAAAAATCTGAGCGAAGATAATCCTGAAGGAGTATTAATAAATGAGACTCTCTATAAATCCGGAGGTGGAGGAGATCTTGATACCTTCAGATTAGAGAGAAATGTTTGCGGAGTATTCAGTGATTTTAATGGAAAAGACCTTCATTATGCTGTTTCTCCGACTCAAATAAGATTATCTAGTAGTGAATTTACTAGTCCTAATACGATTAACGTGCGTTTGAATACCAATGATATTCCTGCGATATTGGATTTCATAAAAAAGACAATGGCTTCTTTTGGCGTTAATTCCTTTGACTACATATTTTACGATGACCTATTTAACGATATGTACAAACAAGAGGAAAATGAGGCCAAGGCCATACGTATATTTACCGTTCTGGCACTGCTTATCTCATGTATGGGCATGTTCGGACTGGCCGAGTTCCATACCCGCCGTAGAATCAAGGAGATTGGCATCCGCCGTGTCAACGGAGCCACAGTAAGTGAAATCTTACTGCATCTTAACTGGCAGTTTCTCGTTCCTGTGTTGATAGCATTTGTGATAGCCTGTCCCATAAGCTGGTATGTGATGGACAGATGGCTGCAGCGGTTTGCCTACCGTGCCGACATGAGCTGGTGGATATTCGCTCTGGCCGGTCTGGTAGCATTTACAGTAGCCTTGATTACAGTGAGTTGGCAGAGCTGGCGCGCAGCCACCCGCAACCCCGTGGATA
>CAZYFO010000164.1:0-2369 GCA_964646955.1 uncultured Bacteroidaceae bacterium
AATCTCCTATGGAGCTTAATCAGGAAGAGGCGGCTATGTTGATAGGTATGTGTAAAAATTCTTCCCTTTACAATCCAATGAGAAGAAACGAATTGACAAAAGAACGTAGAAATGTGGTATTGGGTCAGATGAAGAAGGCCGGTTATTTGACTCGCGAAGAGTCGGATTCTTTACAATCAACCGATATAGTTCTTAACTATCATAGAGTAGATCATAAATTAGGATTGGCAACATATTTTCGTGAGTATCTGCGTTCCATACTTACCGCAAAGAAACCAGAAAAGAAAAACTATCGAGGTTGGCAGATGCAAGAATATTATGAGGATTCCATGGATTGGAAAAATGATCCTCTTTACGGATGGTGTAATAAGAATCATAAAGCAGATGGAACGCCGTATAATATCTATTCCGATGGACTAAAGATATATACAACTATTGATTCAAAAATGCAACAATATGCAGAGGAAGCTGTTGCAGAACATTTAATAAATTACCTTCAACCTATTTTCTTTAAAGCAAAAGGAACAAAGAAACCGGCACCATTTACATCAAATCTTAAACCAGAGGAGGTGGAAAATATCATGGTCCGTGCTATGAAACAGACGGATACCTATCGTGCGTTGAGCTCTCAGGGAAAAACCGATGCCGAGATACGTAAGATATTTGATACACCACGTCCTATGACGGTCTTTTCATATAATGGAGATATCGATACTGTGATGAGTCCGATGGATTCTCTTCGCTATCTAAAGTATTTCCTTCGTACCGGATTTGTGGCCATGGAACCAAAAAGCGGTTTTGTAAAGGCATATGTGGGTGGTCCGGATTATCGACAGTTCCAATATGATATGGTTACGAAAGGTCGCAGGCAAGTCGGTTCTACAATAAAACCTTATCTGTATTCACTTGCAATTGAAAGCGGTTTTTCACCTTGTGATCAAACTATTAATCAGACGCAGACTATTTTGACAGAGAGTGGTGAGATATGGCGTCCAAAGGATGAAGGTAAAGAAAGAATCGGAGAATTGGTGACTCTAAAATGGGGCTTGTCTCGTTCGAATAATAATGTTACTGTTTTCCTTATGAGTAAGTTAAGTCCTTATGAGTTCAAGAATATTCTTCATGAGTTCGGATTGCGAAATCAGGCAATCGAACCTGTGCCTTCATTATGCTTGGGACCTTGTGATGTATCAGTTTCTGAAATGGTAAGCGCATATACAGCTTTTGTAAATAAGGGAGTGCGTACACAACCTCTTTATGTAACTCATATTGAAGATGGAGAGGGTAATACTTTGGCAACTTTCTCTGCTCAAGGCAATGAGGTAATAAGCGCAGAGACATCGTATAAGATGATTGATATGATGAGAGCGGTTATTAAAGAAGGTACCGGTCAGCGTGTGCTCAGTTATGTTGGGGTAGATTGCGGAGGAAAGACTGGTACTACGGATAACCAATCGGATGCATGGTTCATTGGTTATACTCCGGAACTTGTAGCCGGATGTTGGGTGGGCGGTGAAGATAGAGATATTCATTTTGATTCAATGGTATTCGGTCAGGGATCAAGAATGGCTTTGCCTATATGGGGTTTGTTTATGCAGAAAGTCTATGAGCATGCCTCTTCATTCGGTTATTCTCCTGCAGTGAGATTTGATATGCCTGAAGGTTTTGATCCATGTTCCGGAGATGGAGGCGATAATGAAGTAATAGAGAACCACGATATCGAATCGTTTTAATATGGAATTTGTAGCAATTATTCCGGCCAGATACGCTTCTACGCGTTTTCCAGGAAAGCCGCTGGCTATTCTTGGTGACAAACCTGTAATCCAAAGGGTATATGAGCAGGCAAAGAAAGTTTTTGATAATGTTTATGTTGCAACCGATGATATACGCATTTTTGATGTAGTTCATTCATTTGGAGGAGATGCTCTGATGACAAGAGAAGATCACAAGAGCGGAACCGACCGTTGTTTTGAAGCATATCTTAAATGCGGTAAAAAGGCTGATGTGGTGGTTAATATACAAGGTGATGAACCTTTTATCCAACCTTCACAATTGCTCACTTTAAAAGATCTTTTTGACAAATCCGATACTGATATTACTACATTGGTAAAACCTTTTCCGATAGATTCTACTTTTGAGCATTTATCAAATCCAAATAGTCCGAAAGTGGTTGTCGACGATAATTGGAATGCTCTGTATTTCAGTAGAAGTGTAATTCCTTATCTACGTGGAGTTAATGGACAGGAATGGGCCTCAAAACAGATATATTTCAAACATATCGGATTATATGCCTTTCGCTCAGAAGTACTTGAGAGTGTTACAAGGCTTCCTCAGACTCAATTAGAGAAAGCGGAGAGTCTGGAACAGTT
>CAZYFO010000165.1:0-2364 GCA_964646955.1 uncultured Bacteroidaceae bacterium
GGTAAGGGACAAGATTACTTTTGCCCTGAACATTTTATTATTTGTCTATGCTATTCCATAATTTTAAAGTTGCAGTTCGCAACATGTTTAAATACAAATTGCAAACTACCGTCAGCATAATCTCTATCTCATTAGGAATGGTTTTTTTTGCACTGTCCTCCTTGTGGATAAAATATGAGTTGAGCTATGACTCATTCCACAGGGATATTGACAACACCTATCTGTTGATGAATTTGCCGGATCATCTTTCTGATGAATCTCAATCTAGTGTTTATTCTTCATATCCAGAAGCTCAATATCTATCAGACAAATATCCGCAAATCGAAGAGATAACACGTTGCAGTAAGGACGGAGGGATTAAGGTTATCCAAGATGACAAAGTGGTCGCTGAGATGAGGGGCCTTTCTGTTGACAGTTCATTTCAAAGTTTCTTTGACGTGAGGGTCATAGAAGGAGTACGTGAGCTAAATCTGTTTGGGAATGAGATTGCAATATCTGAGGACTATGCGGCAAAGCTTTTTGATGGTAACGCCGTTGGGAGTATGCTGTCAACCAATCAAGGCATATTCTATATCAAGGCTGTAATAGAAAATGCAAAAGAGCCTTCCTCTTTTTATTATGATTATTTGAAAGCGTATAATCTTCAGAGAGACAATACAAGAGGCTATGTTTCATCATTCACTTTTTTGAGGTTTAGGCCTGAGAATCTGGATTTTCTTTCACAAAAAATGGGAAATGACACTCTGATAATCAATCACACCTTTTCCTGGAATGGTGAGTCAGTGATTGTGAATGAGGAGGAAATAAATAAATACAGACTCCTCCCTATCAAACAAATCAGAAAAGAAGGACTAGTAAACCAAGTGCTTGTAAAGGTCAATTATCTAACACTATTCCTACTGCTTAGCATAATCATTATATGCAGCTCATTGTTCAACTATTTTACAATGTTGATTACCCGCATCAGCGTAAGATTGAAAGAGTTGACAATCCGACAAGTCAATGGTGCCTCAAGATTTCAATTGATATGCCTGTTCTCTACCGATATTCTGATAATACTTTCTTTGGCCCTTCTGTTGGGAGCAGTTTTATGTTTATTATCGCTGCCATATTTCACAAGTATTTGTGGAATAGTCAAACCGAACAGTTTCTTCATGTTGAGCTATTTCTTATATGCAACAACCGTGAGCGTTTCATCCATTTTGATTACTTCGGTAATTGTTGCTGTTACAAACAGACGAAAAATGAGCCGGTCTCTTAACAGAAATATTGGTGATTCGCCATCTCTCCGGGGTTATAGAATAAGCATAGGCCTTCAGCTGGCTATCAGCATTGCCGCTATTTTCTGTTCTGCCGTCATGTACAAACAACTAAGATTCCTGGTTGAATCTCCTGAAATGGGATTCAAGATAAAAAATATTGGTGTTGTCTATCAGCATGGCTTCAATGAGAATGACATTGAGGCTGTAAAGTTTGAACTGAGAAAAATGCCCGAGATTGAACAGGTGGTTTATAGTTACGTGTATCCCATACCAACTGGATACAACAGACATGGAAGAGTTCATACAGAAGGAGAAAACCCTATATCGGTAAATGTCTCCGAAGTATATGCCTCCGAGGAATATTTTGATCTGTTACAGATTCAGCCAATAGTAGGGGAACTATTCAAGAACGGTAATGCCAACGCGGTTGTGATAAATGAAACAACGGCGAAGATGCTCGGTGGAATAGATCAGGTTATGGGAAAGAAACTTGTTATCATAGATACAATGATAATTACCGGTGTAGTAAAGGATCTGTGTTACCAAACCCCAACCGCTCAAAACTCCCCGCTGATTTTCATTTATAGTCCTGAAAAAATTGAAATCGGGCCAAATGCTGACAGCTATTATATTTTCAGTTACAAAGAAAATGTAGAATGGGAAAATCTGCAATCAAAGATTCAAAAGATAAGCGAAAAATACAATCCTGATGCCTACATACATTTCACCAATGCCGAAGATTCGTATAAAAAGTTTATCTCGTCAGAATTATCGCTCTTCTACTTTCTGATTGTTATATCCGGAATTTGCATATTCATTGCCATCTGTGGAGTCTTCAGCATTGTATCACTGGCCTGTGAACACAGAAGAAGGGAGATTGCTGTCAGAAAAATCAATGGTGCAAAGGTCGCAACTATTACAAAAATGTTCATAAAGGAATATTTGCTGACTCTACTGGCAAGTGCCTTAGTGGCATTCCCAATAAGTTATTACGTTATGCATCTTTGGCTTATTAAGTATGTAAAGCAAGTTCCCATTACGGCTTGGTTGTTTATTTCCATTTTACTGTCAATGGCACTTCTAATAATCATCACGGTATTCT
>CAZYFO010000166.1:0-2349 GCA_964646955.1 uncultured Bacteroidaceae bacterium
TTAAGAAACTGAAGGTAGGACATGCGGGAACTTTAGATCCCTTGGCCACGGGAGTACTGATAATATGCACGGGTAAAGCCACTAAACGTATTGAGGAGATGCAATACAAAACGAAGGAATACATAGCTACCATCAGACTTGGAGCAACTACACCTTCATTTGATTTGGAACATCCCATTGATGCAACCTACCCTACGGAGCATATTAACATTGAGATGATCAATGAGACACTTAAGCGCTTTATCGGTTCTATAGAACAAATTCCGCCACAGTTCTCAGCTTGCAAAATAAATGGCCGACGTGCATACAAAAGTGCTCGTAAAGGTAATGAGGTAGATTTGAAACCAAAGACATTAGTAATCGACAATATCGAGTTACTGAACTTTGAAATGCCGGATATTACAATAAAGGTGATATGCAGTAAAGGAACATATATTCGAGCATTAGCTCGAGACTTAGGAATAGCTCTCAATAGCGGTGCACACCTAATTGGGTTGAGGCGTACTCGTGTTGGAGATATAGCGGTTGAAGAAAGCATGGACGTAAACAACTTCGATGAGTGGTTATCCACTCAATCTATAGTAACTGAAAAAGAAATAGATAATCAACAAAATAAGTAATGAAACTATCACAATTTAATTTCAAACTGCCGGATGATAAGATTGCAAAATTTCCGACAGAAAATCGTGACGAAGCAAAATTGATGGTCATCCACAAGAAGAGCGAAACCATTGAACACGTCTTGTTTAAGGATATCATCAACTATTTTGATGACAAGGACGTCTTTGTTTTTAATGATACAAAAGTCTTTCCTGCACGTCTCTACGGTAACAAAGAAAAAACCGGAGCCTGCATTGAGGTCTTCTTGCTGAGGGAATTGCGCGAAGAGAATCTTTTATGGGATGTTCAAGTGGATCCGGCACGTAAAATACGTATTGGTAATAAACTATATTTCGGAGAAGATAACTCTATGGTAGCAGAAGTTATTGACAATACTACATCAAGAGGTCGTGTACTTCGTTTCCTATATGACGGTCCGCACGATGAGTTCAAAAAGGCTCTGTATGCCTTGGGTGAGGCTCCCATTCCCACATACCTTAAGAGAAAGGTCGATCCGGCTGATGAGCAACGTTTTCAGACAATATATGCACGTAATGAAGGTGCCGTAACAGCTCCTACTGCAGGACTGCACTTTAGTCGTGAATTGATGAAGCGTATGGAGATTAAAGGAATAGACAGCGCATTTATTACTATGCACTGTGGATTGGGTAGCTTTAGAGAGATTGATGTAGAAGATTTGACGAAACATAAGATGGAGTCGGAACAGATGTTCGTAACGGAAGAATGCACTAAAAGAGTAAATGACTGCAAACATAGCGGACACCATGTATGTGCTATCGGTACCACCGTCATCCATGCAATGGAAACAGTTGTAGGTACGGACGGACTAATCAAACCTTTTGAAGGATGGACCAATAAGTTCATTTTTCCTCCATATAATATTACAGTTGCAGACAGTATGGTAAGCAACCTACAGTTGCCCGAATCCACCCAATTGATGCTGACATGTGCTTACGGCGGTTATGAACTTATAATGCATGCCTACAACGTAGCACTCAAAGAAGGTTACAAGTTCGGCTGTTACGGTGATGCTATGCTTATAATGAACAACTGATGAAAAATAGCGAACTTTTCCTATCTGTAGGAACCAATCTTGGAAATAGGCAATTAAATATTGACACAGCCTTGAACCTTTTAGGTCAAAGAATAGGAACAGTTCTTATGAAATCATCAATATTTGAGACCGAACCTTGGGGTTTTTCTTCCGACAATATGTTTTACAATATAGCTGTCAAGATAGAAACGGAATTACAAGAGTCCCAAATCCTTTTCGAGACAAAACTTATTGAAAAAGAGATGGGACGTAAATCAAAAAGTGTTTGTGAATATTACTGTGATCGAATCATTGATCTGGATCTGATTTTCTTTGATAATCTGGTCATAAACACACAGGAATTATGTTTACCGCATCCCAAGATGACTGAACGTCTGTTTGTGTTACAGCCTATGGCTGAAATAGCACCGAACATGACACATCCTGTTTTACACAAAACAATTAAACAATTATTGATTGAGTTGCAAAATGGCAGACAATTATCTGGAGGACAAATATGAAGAATTTCTCAAACGAAAAACCGCTTGGGAGAAATCACAAAAGTATAGACTTCCCGTTAAAGATGAAAGCGATATTTCTCAAGAGGAGTCATAGAAGTTGTCAGATTTTTAGGTGTATATTTTTTTATAACCATATGAAAAGTGTTTTTAAAACTATGATGTTTATAGGAGCTA
>CAZYFO010000167.1:0-2349 GCA_964646955.1 uncultured Bacteroidaceae bacterium
GAAGAGTTTATTCCTTGGGTTAAGACTGTAAGCGGACTTGCAAAAGACTAATAACCATTTTATATAAAAAAATGAGGCTCAGTTGGGCCTCTTTTTTTTGGTTATTATTTCATAGATTCCATCAGTTCGAAGAAGTACTGAGGATCTCGGAAGCTATACAGTTTGTACCATGCTGTGAGGGTGGACTCTTTCATCACTCCTATTCTTTTTAGAATCTCGTAGGTAAATTCGAGTGGGGCCATACCGGAAGCGGTAATTAGATTGCCGTCGCATACCGAAGGAGTGTCAATATAGTTGGTGCTTCCTTTGTAAGTTGGGCAAACCATTTCAAGGAAACCTTTGCCATTGCTCGTATGCTTGTAATGGTCCAAAATCCCTGCGTATGCCAATGCGATTGTAGCTCCGCAAACAGCAGCAACAATTACGCCCTTTTCCAGTAGTCCTTCGACCATTCCGATTACTTGACTATGTCCTTCCTCCATCCATGTATCTGCGCCCGGAAGAATCAGTAAATCGCCCTTCTCAAACTTTACATCAGACAGCTTTAGATCAACCTTTATCTCCATTCCGCCCATAGAGGTTATCGTATTTGAGATATTAGAAACTTTGGTAATCTTGACTTTACCATCTTTTAGAAATCTTCCACTATTTAGTTCTGCCGTAATATGGCCAATCTCCCAGTCGGCCATAGTGTCTAACACATATAAATAGCAATTGTTCTCGAATCCCTTTGTCAAATCAGAAGACTGTAATTCCATATTATTGATTTTTTTGAGCTATCTGTAACTTATTTTCGATTTGTAATCAAAGGTATTAATACTTCCTGAGTAATAATCAACACCTAAGGAGGTTTTATCTACAATTCAGATGTTTGAGATGATTTATATTTGTAATTTTGCATAATAGTTTAGTCAAATTGATTACATAAGATGAAAAGATTATATACTGACAGACTGATTCTCCGTTCGTGGGAGGAGAGTGATGCTCCGGCTCTTTATAAATATGCTTCCGATCCGGATTTGGGGCCAAGTGCCGGCTGGCCTCCGCATAAATCATTGGATGAGAGTTTTAATATCATAAAAACAATATTTAATTGTGATACCATGTGGGCGGTTCAACTGAAGGATTCGTCTGAGGCTATCGGCTGTATTGGGTATCTGCCTCCTGAATGTTCGAACATTAAGATAGGTGCTACAGAAGCGGAAGTAGGCTATTGGATCGCGAGACCCTTTTGGAGCCAAGGAATTTGCAGCGAAGCCCTGAAGGTATTGATTGATTATTGCTTTAACGAAAAAGGATTCATAGCACTTTGGGGTACATACTTCATCGACAATCCTCATTCAGGTCGTGTAATGTCAAAATGCGGCTTTCTTGACTGCGATATAATAACCACCTGTCCTAAACTTGATGTCGGTAGTGATTCTCCCGTTAGAGTGATGAAGTTGGAATCCGATTAAATTCAAGAGTATTTTTGCACGAAGATTGTATGCCGACAAATGGAATAGAGAAAAGTTCGGTCCTATGGAACCTTTGGCACGGCTGTCACAAGCTAAGTCCGGGGTGCAAGCATTGCTATGTCTATCGTGGTGATGCAAAAAGAGACATTGACAGTTCCGTTGTAACAAAGACCAAGAGCTTCGATTTGCCCGTTCGCCGAAAAAAGAACGGAGAATATAAGGTGCCTTCGGGTACACTCGTTTACACATGCTTCACTTCCGATTTCTTTGTAGCCGATGCAGATGAGTGGCGCAAAGAGGCCTGGAATATGATACGTGAACGCAGTGATTTGCGCTTCATGTTTATCACCAAACGTATCGATCGTTTCAATGAATCTCTACCTCAGGACTGGGGTAACGGTTATGATAATGTAACTATCTGTTGCACGGTAGAGAATCAAGAGATGGCTGATTATCGTTTGCCATTATATGAGCAATCTCCCATCAAGCATAAAATCATTATCTGCGAACCTATCTTGGAGAAAATCGATTTAAGTAAGTACCACATCGGTACGTGGATAGAGCAAGTGGTTGCAGGCGGAGAGTCCGGTGCGGAAGCAAGGCCATGTGACTTTGAATGGGTGTTGTCTCTTCGGGATGAATGTGTTTTCCAAGGAGTATCATTTTGGTTCAAACAAACCGGCTCAAGGTTTATAAAGGAGGGGCGTCTATACAATGTCCCACGTCAGTTACAACATTCTCAAGCCCGCAAAGCCGAGATAAACTTACAGACCCACATCATGCAGAATCTGATTTGAGGTACCCTTGTTTTTGCGTACATATTCACCGGCATTCTTTCCTGCTTTTTTTAGGAAAGAGGGATCGCTGATGAATTTATCAATCAGAATCTGGA
>CAZYFO010000168.1:0-2341 GCA_964646955.1 uncultured Bacteroidaceae bacterium
ATATTTAACTAACTGACAACGAAAGCGTTTTTATTTATAGATATAAAGAGTGGTTATAAAAATACGTCGTAAGATAGATAATAACATTATTACGAGCATTAGATTTCCATGCGTGGTTTTTCTGCATGGCTTACAAATATTTCATTTTTCTTATTATCCACCTCTGTCAGCAATAATTCAAGAATCGGCAACATGTACTTTAATCCACCGGTATTAATAACAAATCCCCAAAAGTCTTCAAATTTCTTCCATCCTGCGGTATAAAAAAAGTGCTTCAATTGATGATTCAATTTATCATGTGAAAATGATGCATTGAAAATATTACTCCACTTATAAAATTCCTTGTAAGCAAAATGATATCCATCCTCCAACTCCTGGGATGTCAGCCCTTTAGTCTTGTAAACGACATGTCTGGTATCATACAAATCCCAATCGCTTGATATGATTCTATTTGTTGAAACCATCGTGTCATATAGTCTGGTTCCTGGGTAAGGCGTCAAGATGTGATAGGTCGCGGTCGTTATTGCATTTTTCACACCCCAATCAACCGTACGACTAAAAACATCTTTTGTGTCATGATCCAATCCGAAAACAAAACTACCATTGATCATGATTCCCAGATCATTCAATCTTCGTACCGAATATTCATAATCTTGTTTTAGGTTCTGACTTTTATTACTTTGCTTGAGATTTTCCTCTGAAAACGTCTCAAAACCCACAAACAAACTGCGTAATCCGGCTTTTTGAGCCTTCTCAATCAAATCACCATTTACAATAGATGGAACAGTCGCAGCACTTTGAAAGACTCGTCCCATACCCCTCATCCCTTCAAATAGTTCACTTGCCAACTTGGGATTGCCGAATAAATGGTCGTCTAAGAAATACAGATGTCTACCCGGTAGCCTATCAATCTCTGACAATATCTCATCCACACGTTGAGTATAAAACGATTTACCTCCTTTATAAAAAGCATCCTTGTAACAAAAATCGCAATGATGTGGACAACCTCTTGATATTACAAGAGAATTGGGGACAAGATATTTTTCTCGCTTTATCAGATCACGTCTTATCCTTGGTTGATTCTCAATCGTTCTATCAATTGTCGAAACGTATCTCCTTTGAGTCCGCTTATTTTTAAAGTCAAGAATAAATGCCGGAAAAGTCTGCTCGGCAGGACCGATAAATATTGCATCAGCAAAATTTTCTGCCTCATCCGGCAATGCAGTCACATGCAACCCGCCCAACGCAACAAAAATACCCCTTGATCTATAATGATTTGCTATCGAATAGGCTCGTTTTGCATTCGTAATATAAACTTGAATGATTACTAAATCCGGTGTATCATTTAGATTTAATTTTTCAACATGCTGGTCCTGCAAATCAATCTCGTCATTGTCATCCAAATATGCAGCCAATGTAGCCAAACCCAAAGGTGGAAATAATGAGTATTTAATTGGTCTCCAAAAAGGACTTTTTGCTTCAGTAAGTGATGGAAGAATAAGCTTAACTTTCATAATATTGAATTGATATCATATCAACGCAAATAATTGTAATTCAGTATATCAAAATCAATAATAAAAAGTGCTTTTCATAAATGCTCATCAAAAAACTCCATATGTATCCGGAGAGCCAGACTTATTCAGAGTTTCGTGTTGACTCGGATTGATTGTGCGCACTGGTGCAAGCGTGCGATGGATTTCCATGCGTGATCCAAATGGCAGTTTCAGCCACGCATGCGCGGAGAGTGAATTTTCAATCAATTAAATTTAGCAAACTATTAATGTACTGATTCTGCTCTTCTCATTACAACTGCTCTGCTTAGAAAAACTTTGGGTCGTCCGGTTATTTCAAATCCTCTTTTTCTCATTTTGCCAATCATATCAATAAATGTTGATTTCGGCACATGGAACTTCTGTTCTGCAATAAAAATCTCGCCTTCCGGTTTTAACAACAACTTAATTTCATCAATAATATTATCCAGACAACTCATCTCATGAAAAGAATAAAACGCAAAAACAAAGTCAATCTTATCCGTCAGGTTAAGGCTTTCCATTTGACATTTATGAATCTGAACAACATATTCAAGGTTGCTTCCTGAAATCTTTTGTCTAACTTTTTCAAGCATACCATCTTGTATGTCAGCAGCAATAACTTTACCTGAACCACCAAGCTTGCGAGCTATCTCAGTTGTAAAAAATCCCGGGCCACAACCTAAATCAAGTACAGTCATGCCGGGCTTTAGAAAATTCTTCAATATCTTTCCGGGATTCTGAAACCTATAGCGAAATGAACTTTCCAATGCTCCTGCATTTTCAACCGGATGAATATGAATATTTCTATT
>CAZYFO010000169.1:0-2331 GCA_964646955.1 uncultured Bacteroidaceae bacterium
CCCAATTTCTCGTTGTGGAAGACCTATAAAAAATATCTTCGTCAACTGAGTGAGAATGGAGGACTTGTCTTACAATAAAACAGTAAATATAAATTATTATGGATGTGCATTGGCATTATTATCCGTCAACTGACGATTAACCAATAAATATATGAACTGAGTGTACAGATAGGTTATATCCGTTCGACAATAAACCAGATTTGATCAAGTGATTCGAATTGTTTAGAGAAATAAATTATTTTTTTTACTGATCAATCATAACTGAAAATATTCGAGTTAAAATATGCAGATAAGGAATGTTAGGTTAGTAAAGAGTGATGCTATTCTGGCAGTACTAGTGGCGTTGCTGATTGTCCAACAAGAATTATCCCCCAGTGCATTATCTGAGGTCTATATGTTCTGTGTATGGTTTATGGCTGCGGTGTATATAATATCTCGCATAGTGCTAACCATAGCGCCAAGGGTCGCATATTATGTGTTATTGGCTGCAGTGGCTTTTTTCTGTCTGAAAGAATCGTACACCGGTCTGTTGCAACTGTTTGGGTACCTTCATTCTAACCATTACCTGTTTGCATGTACCGGTTCGTTCAATAACCCCGGTCCGTACGGTGGCTTTTTAGCTGTTTGTCTATGTGTTTTGGGATCGTATTCCATAAAAGGAAAAAATAAGGTCTTTAGATACATAACAGGTATCTCTGCCATGCCGGCAATAATACTGTTACCTTCCACCATGAGCCGTGCGGCTATGCTGGCGGTAGTGTGTGCTGCATTGCTGCTGGTCGCTTCTACAAATGCAGGTAAGACAATTCTTAAGAAATACCATATTTGGTTGATATTAGCTTTGATTATAGCCGGAGCTGGAGCCTATATGCTCAAGAAATCCTCTGCCGATGGTCGTTTCTTTATAAACCGTATCAGCATAATGGCTATAAAAAGTAACCCAATGAGTGGTTTTGGCCTTGGTAGGTTCGGTGGGGCCTACGGTGAAGCACAGGCACGTTTCTTTGGTGAGCGAATGGGTTTGGGTGGCGATGACACGGACTGGACTGTTCTCAGAGATTCCGAGAGACTGACGGCCGACTGTCCGCAGTACGCCTTCAACGAATACCTGCAGTTAGGTGTTGAAGGCGGTCTGATAACTATGTTGCTGTTTATATTAATGATTATTATAGCTATTTTATCCTCATATAAAAGAGGCGATATATGGTGTTACGGACTGCTTGCATTATCCGTTTTTGCTATGTTCTCATTTCCGCTTCATATAGTACAGTTTCAAGTATTGCTGGCAGTGCTTTTGGCTGCATGCGCCACACCACGAAGTGAGGGCATATTAGGCGGTAGTGTAGTGATGGTAGTGGCTCTTTTAGTATCGGTATTAATTCTAATAAGCTGTCTGCCGTGGATGAACCGCTTAAAAGAAGCCTCAGAAGCATGGAAGAAGACAGAGTTTTGGTACAACATGGAGTATTATGATTATGTCATAGAAGATGCGGATTCGCTGTATGACTACATGCGACATGATTATAGGTTCTTGTTCGCCTATGGACAGTCCCTGAGTAAAGAAGGACAATATCTCAAAAGCAATGAAATCCTTTTGGAAGGCAGCCTTATTAGCAGTGACCCAATGTTTTGGATAGTAATGGGTAACAACAATCTCTCACTTGAACGCTATGAAGATGCAGAGCGATGTTATATACATGCGTTCCATATGGTACCAAACCGTCTTTATCCGCTGTGCCGTCTGGCAGAACTATACGTCAAGATTGACGACTATGACCGTTTCAAAGATATGAAGCTGAAGATAGACCATTTCAAGTCAAAAGTAGAATCACCTACGACAGACATGTTGAGAAAGAGAATAACCGAACTGTCTGACAGCATAACATCAATAAATGAACAAAGATAATGCAAATGAGAACAGAAGCCAAGTTTACTTGGATTATGTCGAATGCAGCTTATCTTCGATTTAATTCAAAGATAATGATATGAATAACGAAGAGTCGGAAAAGACAAAAAGAGTTGAAGAAACAGGAAATGTGATGAATAGCAACAGTGAGAAGAATCCTGAGAAGAGAAAGAAACGTATAGCCGGGTTTTTTGACGTAGCCGTAAACATACTGTTTTGGACAATGGCCGTAGTGATGGGTATAGGACTGCTTCATTACGGTCGGCGCATCTTCATAGCCGAGAAATTCATTATCCCCACGTACTCCATGTATCCCACGCTGATACCCGGAGACCGTATCATGGTAAACAAACTTTATCAGGGTGCACGCCTATATCGCAGCTTTGATTTCAGCGACCATGCACCAATGGAGAGCCTGCGTATGC
>CAZYFO010000170.1:0-2326 GCA_964646955.1 uncultured Bacteroidaceae bacterium
TGCAGCCAAGATATACCTGAAAGGTCTCACCCTGGCTCAGGCGCGTGAAACCGTACGCAATAACCTTGCCTCATATTACTCCTTCCGTCCTGACCAGATAGCCGTCACCATAGTGACCGCCCGTACCTTGATGGTAAACATCTTCGGTGAGGTAGGCGTCTCCGGCGGCTTCACCGTATCTGCTCTGAACTCCGCCTTCAACGCTCTGGCAGCAGCCGGCGGCCCTACCGATATAGGATCCGTACGTAACATACAGATCATCCGCGGCAACGTCACTCGCAGCTTAGACCTTTATGCCTTCATGCAGAAACCTGACGGCAAGATTAAGCTCGACCTGCAGAACAACGACATCATCTACGTACCAGTAGCCAAAAACATAGTCACCATCTCAGGTGGCGTGCTACGCCCCATGCGTTATGAGATGCTTGAAACAGAGGACCTCAGGACCCTGATAGAATATGCCGGCGGCCTGCGTTCAGATGTAAACTATGATTTCGTACAGATAGAAAGATATGTATCGGGTGAGAAAAAACTCCTGGAGTACACACTCAGCGATGTACTCTCAGGTGTCACCTCCATCAAACCGCTCAACGGTGATGTCATACGTCTTCGTTCCATCAGCAAACCCATGGACAAATACGTAGATATAGAGGGTGCCGTCTATTACGGCGGTCGTTATGATTTAGAGAAAAACAGCAGCCTGCAGGCGCTGCTTTCCGGTGCGAAACCCACCTTTACTGCCAAGACAGACTTCCTCTTCGTAGAGCGCACCCGTCCCGACCAGACAGTCGAGTTCCTCACCGTACCCTTCCCGGGAGTAAACGGAAACCCCGATTTCACTCTGCAGGAACGTGACCGGATACGTATCCTGGAACTCTCCGAATACCGTGACATAGCGACCATCTCAGTAAACGGGCAGGTCCGTCAGCCCTTCACCCGTAACTTCGCCCTCAATGACCGCATGACCATAGCTCAGGCCATAGACTATGCCGGCGGCCTGAAGGAAAACGTATATCCCGTAGCCTACATCTTCCGTAGAGACCTGAAGAACCCCGCCAGGATGGATTATATCAGCATAGACCTGGACCGCGACGGCAAAAAACTACTCCAGCCGGGTGACCGCCTCAATATCTATGACAATTCCACATATACCAATATGGGAGAGATAAACGTTTTGGGTGCAGTTAAGAATCCTCTCAAGATAACATTTAGTCCCAATCTGAATATACATGACCTGCTGACCATGGCCGGAGGTTTCCAGTACGGTGCAGCTTATGACCGTGTTGAGGTCTTCCGTTTGAAGATATCCAATAACGACACCCCTCAAATAGAACGAATCACACTACAGGTGGACAGCCTCTACAATCCGGTTTCACCGGCCGATTTCCAGATCAGTCCCTATGACCATATAGTAGTACGCCTAACTCCTGACTTCAATATGGGCCGTACCGTACAGGTCAGTGGCCGGGTACGTTATCCGGGCGTCTATGCTCTTGAGAACAATGAAACCAAACTCTCTGAGGTTATTGATATGGCCGGAGGTCTGTTGGACGATGCCGATCCTTACGGAGCACAGCTCTTCCGTTCATATCGTAACCGCGGCTACGTCTCACTAAATCTGAAACAGGCCATTGCCAATAATTCCAGTCTGAAAGATAATCCTATCATGATGGACCAGGATGTCATAGATATATCTCGGCGTGAGAATACCGTGGCCATCTATTCATTGGGTACGCGTATGTCACAGTATGTAGCCGAAGGTTATACATATACTGATTCTACGACCTCATTATACAACAATCAAGATCGTAAAATAATTGTCTATCAGGGCAGTCGCAATGCAGCATGGTATATACGTAACTATGCAGGAGGCTTTGTCAGGACCGCCGATAAGAATAGTATTACCGTGACCTATCCCAATAATCAGATGGTAGGTACCCAGCGTATCATCTTCGGCATCCGTAAATATCCGCAGGTAAAGGCAGGAGCTACTATCACCTTGGCTCTGAGTCCCAACAAGATAGAGAAACAGGAACGTGCCAAAGAAAAGGTGGACTGGGATGCTCAGCTTTCAAAGGGCCTCACCACCCTGATATCCACCATATCGCTCATAGCCATCATAACTAAACTTTAGCTATCATGTCAGAAGAACCCGTATCATATAATAGCCTCCCGGATAGGGATGAGTCTGAGATAGACCTCATGGCTCTGGCTCGTACTATTTGGCAAGGACGTCGTACTGTCTTTATCTCGGTAGGTGTATGTGCAGTTCTGGGTGTTTTCATAGCACTCTTCTCACCAAAGAAATATACCGTCTCTACCGTAA
>CAZYFO010000171.1:0-2325 GCA_964646955.1 uncultured Bacteroidaceae bacterium
GCCATAGATAATGGAGTTGAGTTTATTGCGTGTCAGATGTCGATGGAGGTTATGGGGGTAAAGCAAGAAGAACTTTTAGATGAAGTTACCATTGGCGGTGTTGCAACCTATATGGAACGTGCCGAAAATGCAAATGTTAATTTATTTATATAGTGATATGAAGACAATAATTGAGGTAGAAAACATCAAGTGCGGAGGTTGTGCCAACTCTATCCGCCGTGAGATAGGAACGATACAAGGCGTTTTCTCAGTAGATGTAAATTTTATTGATGGCATAATTAGCGTAGATCACACCGATGAGGTTGAACGTAAAACCATCGCCGAAAGACTTCTAAAGATGGGTTATCCTGAAAAGGGCACCGTAGAGGGATTTGAAGCGTTAAAGGCTGGAGCAAAGTCTTTTGTAAGTTGTGCTATTGGAAAATTCTCTAAAGAGTAAAAGTTATTGTAAATAGATTCTTTAAAAGATATTGGCTAACGTTACTTTCATATTGGGTTGTTCTTAACAGGAATGAAACTATTCGAACCGGATCATGTCGGCAAGCTGAAGGAAATAGTCGTTGGACCAGATATCAAGTTCACGCTTGTCAATAATGAACGGCTCCACATCCTGCCTGACCATATCGATGTTGGCTGTCGCAAGGCGTTCACGCAGCTTCTCAAAGAAAAGCTCTTTGGTGAGTTCCAGCCCGTTGAACTCGCTGGTGCGAAGTTGCAGGTGTCCGAAGTCAAGCGGAACTCTGTGGCGGACGTACCACTCAAAGTCATACCAGTCACGTCCCTTGATGCGGTTCTTCCAAGCACGGAATACTAGGGCATGCATCTTGCCCGCATACAGACACGGAAGAGTAAGGCAGCGTGTCTGGAAAGAGAAGGGCAGCATCAGCAGTTTCTGCTCAGTGTTGAAACCAAGTGGGGGATTGGTGTCAACTTCAATCTTGATTTTTAGGGTCTTCTCAGTCTGGAAGGCCAGGTTATAGACATAGGTGTTGTCCTTCAGAAAGGCCGATTCAACCTTGCCGAAAGTACGCTTGTCCTTCTTGGTGATTGTAACATCGCGTCCAAGCAGCTTCGCTTCCTCAATGATGGCGTGGAAATAGTCTTCAAAGTGAAAATCAGGGTTCTTTTCCAACAGAGAGAAGTCCATATCCTCGGAGTATCGGCCCAGATTGTGAAACATACGGAGGCAAGTGCCGCCATAGAAGGCTGCTTCCTTGAAGAACCCGCTGCGGTAGAGGCCGCTCAGCACTATTTGCTGCATGACTTCGTATGTGGCATTTCGCTGTCCGTCAACGGTGGATAAGTCGTGCTCCTGAAGCATCTTGCTGAATATATCGTTCATAATGAATGCTTGATGTACTTAATAAGTGTATTGATGCTTTGTGGTTTGCGGCTGTATGCTGCACAAGATTCGAGTATGGAGATGTCGAATGACGGCAATGCATCCATATCAAAGCGGATGTCCTCCTCCAGATACAGGGCTGCGTCCTTCATAAAACGTAGTTCAAGACCCTTGGAATGGTTTATCAGATCGCACAAGGCCTTCTCGGGCATTGCAATCAGATAGTTGACACCGTCTTCTGTCTCCGTTCTAATGCCGATGGGGAAGTATTCTTTGCCGCATTTTCTGAAATCGAAACTGCCCGCCGGTGTATCAAAGTTCCTCGTATGCTTCGTTGTCATGGACAGTGTCAGATGAACCCGCTCGGGAATCAGTCCGTAATGGCGTAATGCCGTCTGAAGGCTTACGTATGAAGGTCCGTAAAGGTGGTTGGCAATAAGATTCCTGTTTAAGGACTTGCCTGTCTCATCCGGACTTGCAACATATAATCCTTGTTTAAGCCTGATAATGGTACCTGCGGCCTCAAGTCTTCTTGCCTTTTCGCCCGTGAACTTTGTCTCGGGAAACAGCGAGGCCAGGACATTGAGGTCGAACGGTACGTTGCCTATGTTCGTGAAAGGTGACATATATGTTCGTATTAATTCACTGTGCAAAAATAGCGGTATTTTGTACAGAAAACAAATAAAATCATTTATTTCTGTACGGGTTACCGCTATTTTATACTATTAACTTCAGATTTTTCTCACTTCAAGGTAATTCCAATATGCGGCAGCGGCATTGCGTTTGAGTTTCTGGTTGGTATGCTTGAGCTGATTGGCATTGAGAAGGTAGTTCCTAAACTTGTTGCACAGGTCAACGTCGATGTTTCCGAATGTACATTTTCCCTTGACGAAGTTCTTGAAGTGAGCATACACAAATATGTATTTACTTCCCGATGCAGCAAACCGCAGATATATGAATTTTAGCGAGTTAAATAATGTAGG
>CAZYFO010000172.1:0-2290 GCA_964646955.1 uncultured Bacteroidaceae bacterium
ACGAGGGCGTAATGAAGACAACCAACTTCAAAAGTCCCAAGCATGGAGCCGTCACCTACCTCACAAAGAAAGAACTGCAAGCTATCGCACAGCATTGGAAAGTAGAGTTAGAATAAGAAATAGCGTTCCACTCTCTTTTAGTCGGCACTTTCAGCTTCCGCGCATGCGTGGCTGAAAGTGCCGATTTTGCACACGCATGGAATACCATTTAGAATATCTCACCGTTCCACATCATACGTAAAAAATCTGTAGCCGGCAAAACCTCTATACCATTTAACGTTCTGCGATTGCGATCCAGAGAGACAATAATAAGCCGGGCTTCAGGGAAATCTTCGCTAAAGGCTTTCAACCCTTTCGTATGTTTCGATTGCACCTCATCGCAACTCTTAAACTCAATGGCTACGCGACCATTACCAATTACTGCATCCACTTCATAACCACTTGAGGTACGCCAATAACTCAGTTTCTCATCGCTCTCCGAGTAGCTTAACCGGGCGATAATCTCCTGTATCATCAGATGTTCAAAAGCATGCCCGAAATCAGCTGAACCCGGTAGCAGATTTGAACGTTTAAGCAGATGATTTACTACTCCTACATCGAAATAGTAAAATTTTGAAGTAGATATTGCCTTACGCTTTTTGGACATTGTAAATGCAGGCACCATATAGCCAATAAGCGTCTGCTCCAGAATATTAAAATACTCTTTAACCGTAGTTGCACTCACACCACAATCCTGAGCCACATTGGTATAGTTAACCATTTCTCCATCACATTGAGCAGCCACATCCAGGAAACGATTAAATGAAGCCAACTGTCGAATTACAGCCTCATCCTGAATCTCCTCTTTTAGATATACTCCAATATATGCCTGCAAACGTTTATTGGCATTTGCAGCCATATAATGCCGTGGTATCATTCCTTGATTGATTGCACGAATCAAATCAAAATCGGGAATCTCAGCACTTACTAAAGGATACAGATTAACAGAAAGTGCACGGCCACCTAATAGATTTGTGCCTATACGCTTCAGTTTTCGGGCACTTGAACCACAAAGAATGAATCTGATGCCCCGGTTTACAATCAACCAGTGCACCTCGTCAAGCAGCTGAGGGATTTTTTGTATTTCATCTATTATCACCAAAGTCTCTTCGCCCAAATACTCCAATTCTTCTCGCAGCAACTGTGGGCGACGTACTAACCGAGAGTATTCATCACTCATCAGTAAGTCATATACTTTGGCTTTTGGGTACAGAGTCTTTACCAATGTGCTCTTACCAACCTGGCGCGCACCCCATAGAAACACACTATCTTCTTGTGCATCAATTATTTTTAGAATCCTTTTATATTCTGCCATACCCTATAAATTTGATGATAATCCAAAGTATTGGTTGCAAATATAATGATAATACAAAGTACAATCAACATATTTCACCGTTATTTCAGGGAATAAGGAGTGCTTTTTTTGCATAGTACGTACATGCGTGGCTGAAACTGCGATTTGGACCACGCATGATCAAGCGAAGCGTGTGACTTATGCGCAAATCTTTTGCCGCGTTTTCTTCCACAATACCATAATTTGATGTCTACTTTTTCTGCAGCAGCGAGGTAGGGGTTATTATAAACTGCTGGTAGTAAATTTACATTCTGGGTAATTGGAGCAACCGTAGAATCTACCATTTTTGCCCTGGCATTTGGTCAGGGTGCCGCCGCATCGGGGACATATGCCATTTCTTATTTTGTCGTCATTTTCCTTTTTCTTTGCATTTGCGTAGTATATATGTTGGCGTTTTACATGTTTGCCAATCTTTGCATTCTCATTGATTATCGAAATGATTTTCGCCTGCTGATCCCCGGAAATCACGACCTTCTTACTTCTAAGAATTGCTTTCGTCAGGTGAGTGCGATTGACTACAATGTGGTCTTGTATCAGTACCTTTATAGTTGCATCGTTGTTGAATACCACAATAGGTACAAAAGTTATCTGGCCCAGATCTTTCAATAGATAGGACAAAAATCTGACATGGCCCTCGTTCTGAAGGATAGGGTTATATAACTGATTCTTTTTGCCATAAATATTCTGTGTCCAGTATTCTCCATACTCGCTACCTGATATCCACCCTTGATAGCCCTTGGTCTCAATGACGAATACACCATAAGGAGAAACCACAATATGATCAATTTCAGTGGAACGTCCATTACTTTCAAACAGAGCATTATCAATAACATGATACTCTTTGGAGAGCTTCACCAATTTATTGTGAACTCGATTCTCTGCAATTTTTCCTTTGCC
>CAZYFO010000173.1:0-2280 GCA_964646955.1 uncultured Bacteroidaceae bacterium
GTTCGTAATTTATACCTTTGCGCCATCAAAATAAATATTGAAATGAAGAATTTGTTGATTTCAGCCTTGACAGTGTTGGCCTTGGCCGGGTGTAAGGAAAAGGTCGATTATAAGGTTTCTGCAGGGGCGGTATCCGGGACATCGGATGCATTTGTGTGGCAAAATGACAGAGCCCGTTTCTGTGTATATGGCGATTCTATGGAGAACGGATGTATTACACCTGGTATTGACGTCTGGTCAAGTGGTATTGATAGCATATCAGAATTGGCGAATATTCAGAACCTGGGCTGCGGAGCAACTGTCCCGATGATAGATGATTCGTTATGTTTCCCCGCGAAAAATTATGAGTCATTCCAGATATTGAGTTTGACACCGGACCAGGTGTCTTTTGTTTTGCACTATCCGAAATGGAAAGTAGGAAAGTATACCGTGTCGTTAGGCAAACAGATAACCATCTCCGCCGGACAGAACTTCTGTAAGATTATAGATGTTTATAACGGTAATTTCGATTCACTGACTGTGGCGGCCGGAATAGTCAGAGACGATATCAGAGATGAACGTTTTAATTCTGACGGATTTGCATTCTGGCAGTCTGAGGGCCGTGGGCTTGCCTTGCTGATGCCTCAGGCTGACAGTGTAATACGATATAGTCCGGACGGACATTCATTGGCGGTAAAGACAGTTTATGAAGGAGAGGCGCTTTACAGCTATATCGGCACAATTCAGAAAAATGACAGTTGTGTAAATGCCGCTGATTGGTTCGAAATTGTTTCCGCTTTTAAACCGTAATTTTGTACCTTTGCATATTGAAAATTAAATCGATATGGAACATAAACTGACTATATACAATACTCTTTCGCGTAAGAAAGAGGTTTTTGAACCATTACATGCCCCTAATGTGGGTATGTATGTGTGCGGACCTACGGTGTACGGTGATCCGCATCTGGGACATGCACGTCCGGCCATCACATTCGATATACTGTTTCGCTATCTCCAACACTTAGGCTATAAGGTGCGTTATGTCAGAAATATCACCGACGTAGGTCACCTGGAGCACGATGCAGATGAAGGTGAGGACAAGATAGCCAAGAAGGCGCGTCTGGAGCAGCTTGAACCGATGGAGGTGGTGCAGTACTACACTCTGCGCTATCACAAGGCTATGGAACAGCTCAATGTCCTGCCGCCAAGTATAGAGCCTCACGCTTCCGGACATATCATCGAACAGATTAAGCTGGTTGAAGAGATATTGTCCCACGGATACGCATACGAGAGTGAAGGCTCAATCTATTTTGATGTAGATAAGTACAATAAGACTCACAATTACGGTAAACTCTCAGGCCGAAACCTGGATGATGTGCTCAATACCACACGTGCATTGGACGGTCAGGACGAGAAACATAACCCTGCTGATTTCGCCCTTTGGAAAAAGGCTCAGCCGGTGCATATCATGCATTGGCCTTCGCCATGGAGTGAGGGCTTCCCGGGATGGCATTGTGAATGTACGGCTATGGGACGTAAGTATTTGGGCAGTCATTTCGATATACACGGAGGCGGCATGGATTTGATTTTCCCGCATCATGAGTGCGAGATTGCACAGTCCGTAGCTTCACAGGGTGACGATATGGTTCATTACTGGATGCATAACAATATGATTACCATCAACGGTACCAAGATGGGCAAATCCTTAGGCAATTTCATTACTCTGGAAGAGTTCTTTACCGGTAGCAATAATCTGCTGGCTCAGCCCTTCAGCGGTATGACCATCCGTTTTTTCATACTGATGGCGCATTATCGCGGTACGGTCGATTTCAGTAATGATGCACTTCAGGCAGCCGAGAAAGCCATGACCCGTCTGATGGAAGCATATTCCAATATCTCCAGGATTGTTCCTTCACAGACATCGACTGTAGATGTCAGTGAGTTCCGTGACAAATGCTATGAGGCGATGGATGATGATCTGAATACTCCGATATTAATCAGCCATCTGTTTGATGTATCCAAGGTGGTCAATCAGGCTTTTGACGGTAAGGCTACACTTACTTCAGCAGATATCGCTGAGCTTAAATCGCTTTTCGACACATTCCTGTTTGATATTCTCGGAATGAAGGAGGACAAAGGTGATAACTCTGGCCGTGAGCTGGCTTTCGGAAAGGTTGTGGATATGCTGCTTGAGCAGAGAGCCATAGCAAAGGCAAACAAGGACTGGGCTACCAGTGACAAGATACGCAATGAACTTGCAGCATTGGGCTTTGAAGTCAAAGACTCAAAGGATGGTGCTAC
>CAZYFO010000174.1:0-2227 GCA_964646955.1 uncultured Bacteroidaceae bacterium
GAGTATGCCAAATCTTTTTCCAATTTGTAGGAGTTTTTGTATCTTCTCAATTGAGTGATTGTTGAAATTGCAGCGCCATAGTCTTCGGTTGCTATTTGATTATCTATATAAAAGGAAAGTAAACTTGGATAATGATACAGAATCGTATTCATCAAATGATTAGATTCCACCTCTTGACAATCTATCTCAAATCTGCTGTATTTTATCAGATTACGGTTTATAAACACCCTTGATACAAAAAGAAACAGCATAATTGTTAGTAGTGTACTTTCTACACCGAGAATCAGATTCTTATATGGCTTACTTGGCAACTTGATATTATCTTTATAATCTCCGCCTATGCTTAAAAAGGAGATTAAGGGACATGTTAACCCCCAGATCAAATGAGGATAAGAAAACATCGAGAATGTCAGAAATGAGATGATCGGGAACAGAAATACCGGAGGATTATGTTTGTTTGTAGAGGTAAACATTCCTTTTATTGAAAGAATTACTATTGAGCACCACAACAACAAACCTACTATACCCTGCTCGTATAGGAGTTCAATAGGCACATTGAAGGCCGTTTTTACTTCATCGGCGTTGCTGCGAATCTCATTACTCACATTATTCAGATAATCAGCTTGTTTTAGCATATATGTCTTCTGAAAACTTCCTGTTCCATAACCAAATACTGGGGCATCTTCAATTGAATGTACACATATCCTCCAAATACTAAGACGTGCATTTGCAGAAGAGGGCCTGTACATATACAAAAGGAATACTATTCCGGAGAACAAAAAAAACAGAGAACCAATATGTATAATCCTTATTCGAACTCTCGAACGAAACTTTATAACAGCAAATGCTGTGAGAGATACTATAGCTGCCAGATATGCCGCGCGTGAATCAGCTAATAAAAGACCATAAAACAGCAGTAAGGCTACAAGTACAGCAATAATTTTATGTGCTTTAGAAAAGGATTTATAATGGATGATTATATATGGCAAGTATGCTGATAAAGAAAATGATAAAAAGCATCCAAACGGACCAGGATTATTAAATAGCCCTGTAGCTTTAAAGAAATAATTATTATTTGACAGGACACCAAATGATTGCATAAAAGCTATTGATGCTTGTATTATGGCCGCAAATACGACAATCAATAATAAGCTATTATTAAACCTAGGAGAGTTTGAAACTTTTACATAGAACCAGATTCCTGCTAGAGTTAAAAACCTTATGGTTATGTCAAGATCTAAATTTCTTTGATTCAATAGACCATAAAGAATAGTTGTTACAAATAGAATATCAAGCCATCTAATCTCAAATAGTACTTTTGAAATACTGTTGATAATGAGACCAATAAATGCTATTACTCCAGTAAGAAGGATTATTTGATATTCCAAATTAAATATTGGTCTGCAGACCAATGCAGCCGTGCAGACCAATATTATAAGTAAGATCCTAATGGTTCTTTGTGTCATTAAATAGGATCTCTATCAGGTTGTGTTTTGAATATGTTCGGACCGTTACCAGACACCCAACTTGCAATTTTCAGTACATTACCATCTTTGTATAGTCTGTATTTTGTGCGTTCCGCCAGTTTTGCAGGAGTTATATCAAGTAAACCTGTTTCCGGATCTATCAAACCTGTACCATCCGTTATAAAATCCATTGAAAAGGAATCTGAATCGAAATCGGTTGGAATGATTGCCTTAGCAGGGCCATCATATACAAGAGTTGCATAATTTTTGCTTACAACAACAATAATCATTTCCCCCAAGCGTTCTTCCCAACCCGAAAGCCATCCGGCAAAAATCAATGCGTAACTATCATTATCTAAGTCAATCTTTCTGAAATAATTATTGTCTCCATCATCACAACTCAACCATCTTGTTGTGGTTAATGGAAGACCCGTGCCGCGTTTTTTAAAAATTAATCCGTTGTTGTTGTATATATTTCTAATTTCAAATTGATTATAGCAAAGTGAGCCATCTTCATCTTCGCCCTGAGTGCCAACAATTTGTACATTACATTGATATTGATTATTATTGGAACTAATCGAAAATGTATGAAGTAATTTTTTTGAATTTTCAATACTTAACAACATACTCGAGGATAGCTGAGTGTTGTATATTATATATTGATTTCTTGCAATTACACTTCCATTTTCCCATGTAAACAGATTCTGTTCTGCAATGCAAGTGGTAACACATAAAAGTGCAATAACGAATAAAGAAAAAAA
>CAZYFO010000175.1:0-2221 GCA_964646955.1 uncultured Bacteroidaceae bacterium
TATTTGGTTATGCTCCATTCGAACAGCAGACACGATAAAACCGATGTAGCCGTAACTATCAAAGCTCCTATACCAAATATCATAAAAGAAGCCAGTAAAGCAGGTATAAGTGCTATAACCACACCATACATATTTCTCTCCACCGAATCACCGCGGTGAATATGAGGCGAGGTCGATATAAATAATTTCTGAGCCATATACTATAATTTATTTAGCATTACGAGAACGAATAATCCCTCCGACTCTGTTCTTGGCAAAACGTACCCAGTCCAAAAGAGGTCTGTGAGAAGGACAAGTCGACTGACAGCAGCCGCACTCAATACAACTCATAATATCCTCGTTTTCTGCCGTCTCCCAATCATTCTTTTCGCCGCAGGTAGCTAACAGATAGGGTTCTAACCCCATCGGACAAGCTTGAACACATTTCGCACAACGGATACAATGTTCCTCTTCCTGACGTGTTGCAGTCTTCTCGTCAAGCATCAAAACACCCGAAGTACCTTTTACAATAGGCACATCCATATTCAGTAGTGGACGTCCCATCATAGGACCGCCGCTGATCAGCTTGCCGGTATCTTCCGGCATTCCACCGGCATAATCGACCAACTGACTAATCGAAGTACCCATTCGGACTAGCAGATTGGACGGGTTCTTGACACTGTCACCCGTCACTGTAACAATACGTTCTATCAAAGGCTTGTTCTTCTGGACAGCCTCATATACAGCAAATACAGTACCTACATTCTGAACAAGAACTCCTACATTGGCAGGAATAGCTGGAGGGGCTGGCACAAAACGTCCGGTAATAGCCTCGATAAGCTGTTTCTCTCCTCCTTGCGGATATTTCATCTTCAAGGGAGCCACCTCAATGCCACTAACCAAAGAGACCTTATCGTTAAGCAACTTGATTGCATCAGGCTTATTCTCCTCAATACCGATGAAGGCCTTATCAATAGCCATAGCCTTCATCATTATTCTGATGCCGATTATAATCTCATCCACATGTTCAAGTATCAGACTATGGTCGGCAGTCAGATATGGTTCGCACTCCACCGCATTGATTATCAGAGTGTCTATCTTACAGTCTTTAGGAGGGAGCATCTTTACATGAGTCGGAAAACATGCACCTCCCATACCAACTACACCTGCCTTTTGAACCTTGTCAATAATATCTTGCGGTGAAAGAGTACACTGTACGACTAATCTGCCGGTCCTGTCAATCGAAGGTTCCCAGATATCATCCGTTACATCAATATAGATTGCAGGTTTGCGATATCCGCTTGCATCAATTGCAGTATCAATCTTTGAGACCTTTCCGGACACCGAAGAATGAATATTAGCTGACATAAAACCACTTGCCTGAGCAATCATGGTACCTACCATAACAGTATCACCTTTCTGAACGCACGGAATGGCAGGACCTCCAATATGCTGCGACAAAGGGAAAACAGCTTGTTTGGGAAGTCCCAAGACCTCAATTTTCTTTCCGGCAGTCAGTTTCTTAGCCTCCGGATGAATGCCACCTATTCTGAAAGTCTTAAGCATATCATTCATTATTATTATTTTCTAAACCGACGGCTACATTTTCTACTATCTTCTCTTCCTCACTTGTAGCCACAATTTTCTTAGGCGGGAAATTAACTTCCAATATAGTATTTTGCGGACATACATCCACACACTTTCTGCACAGACGACACTTCTCAAAATCAATATATGCCAAATTGTTTTCGAGCGTAATAGCCTCGAACTGACATACCTTCACACACTTTCCGCAACCGATACAAGCCACGGCACATGCATTTTTAGCTATTGGACCCTTATCTTTATTCACGCAGCTGACATATACCCTGCGGTTCATCTTGTTCTTGTTACGCAGTTCAATTATAGAACGCGGACAGGCCGATACGCACAAACCGCATGCCGTACATTTATCCTGATCCACCTCCGGAAGACCGGTCTCAGGATTCATATGAATAGCATCAAACTTGCAAGCCGTTACACAGTCACCGCATCCTAAACATCCGTAAGAACAGCCTGTATCACCACCTGTCATCATGTGAGCAATAGAACAACGGTTGACACCGTCATATCTGTTCAGGCGCGGTCTGTTCTCGCAAGAACCGCTGCAACGAACCACAGCAACCATGTCCGTTTGAATTTCCGCTACCGCACCTATCACCTCTGCTATCTGTTGCATAGCCTCTTTCTTACTCACCGAACA
>CAZYFO010000176.1:0-2216 GCA_964646955.1 uncultured Bacteroidaceae bacterium
AACCGGGCATCAACTATTATTTCAATAACGGTTCGTCAGTGAAAACCATCTACAAGGACAAACCCCTGAATTTTAATCTCAATCTGGGCATCAAATACACTTTCGGCAAAAAATAATCCCGGTTAACCTTCTTTCGAGAAAGGCCTTCTCCGTGCATGCGTGGCTTATGGTGGCGTATTTACCACTCATGAATTGGCCGGATCCAATACTTTCGTTACACCTATTTCATTAATGAAATACTCATCATGAGAAATGATTAGTACTGTACCATTGTAATTCTTGATTGTGTTGGTCAGAATCGACAGACTCGATAAATCCAGATTATTGGTAGGCTCATCCAATACGAAAATATCGGGAATATGATTGGAAATCATCAGACAGCATAAATATAGCCGCATTCGTTCACCTCCGCTTAAAGATAGGCAACTTATATCCCATGATTCCTGTGGGAACAAGGCTCTGTTTAATCGCATTTTAATCTCATGATCTGCCAGACGGTTCTTATTATATTGCTCTGCCAATTCCAATACAGAGAGAGGTCGGTTCACCTGCTCATATTCCTGGTCGAGATAGACATACGTAAAATCATGTCTTATGACCTTGCCTTGTGTTGGAGATAATTCTCCGAGCAATAGCTTTAGGAGAGTCGTTTTACCGCTGCCGTTATTTCCTCGAATATGGATTCTATCGCCGCTCCTGATTTCAATATCTATAGGAGCCGGCCAAAGAAATACATCTTTCACATATCCGAAATTGAGTTCTTGGGCAGATATTAAGATCTTCCCGTTGTGAAGTTTCGCATCCTCAAAATCTATCTTCAATTCCTTGCTTAGCAGTTGGCTATCCCGTAATGCAGACAGTCGTTGTCGGGTATTGTCAATAATATCCGAATGCTTCTCTCGCAACTTGGCAGAACTGTTCTCCGCTAAATTACCACGTGCATTCAAAACTATTCGGGCAATCCCACCTTTCCGTTTGCCTCGTTCGGCTTGCGAAGAACGTCTCTCTTGGCGTTCTCTAACCTCCTGTGCCTTCTTTCGGGCGATGCGTAGAGCAGTCTGTTCCGCATCAATCTGCTGTTCCAAAGCCATGTCCTCCACCTCTTTCCGCTCTCTGTAAAAATCATAGTTTCCACCATACGGCTTGATACCTTTTGGAGACAATTCATATGTCGTATCCAAAAGATTTAATAGACTGACATCATGACTTACCACTACAACCGTAGCTTTAGTATTCTGAATGAATTCATACAATATCTTCCGGGCGGATAAGTCAAGATGGTTTGTCGGTTCGTCAAGTAAAACAATATCCGGCTGATGCAATGATATACCGGCTAACAGCACCTTTGTCTTCTCCCCACCGCTAAGATGTGAAATAGGGTAGTCTATGGCAATATCCCGTAACCCCCAATATTGTAAAGCTAAACAGCTTTTGTTTTCGATATCCCAATCATCATTTAGGATATCGTAATGAATCTGCTCGGAATAGCCTCCGAATATAGCATTGAGAGCATTAATCTTTTCCGAAACGCCCAGAGCCTCAGCGATGGTTTGTTCCTTAATACATATTTGTTGGGGAACATAATAAGGCTTAGACTCAGTTTGGATATTGCCGGAAGAAGGCATAAATTCCCCTGCCAACAACCTGAGCAAGGTCGATTTTCCCACTCCGTTATTGCCAATAATAGAAACCTTCTCACCCTGTGAGACAGAAAAACTTACAGATTCAAATAAAGAATGTTGATTGATATAGTGATAAGAAACATCACTTGCTACGATACTCATAGAAACAATTATTAGTGATTCCTGAAACAGGAACCGTATTAAACCGATATTAGTAACTCTCTGCGGTGTCGGTTTAATTAAACCAACAATTAATTGTTTCTTCTCATTGGAGTATCTTAAAATTCTGCGGCAAAGGTATAAAAAATATTCGAAATCATTTGACGCCTTTCGGACTCTGTTTGCTGTGCATGGCTTAAAGTGTCTTGCGGTATGCGAATTCAGCAGATTTAGAGCTTCCTGAAAGCCATAGCCCGAATAACATTTTGGGATACCGCCGCAATGGGCCTTACCGCCCTCGTGGAGCGTTTTTTCAATGTTATTGTCGGGTAGGGGTGGAAGGGATGAAATCATATAAAAACACTTGTAAATAAATGGCATTTTTAAATTGTGAAACAATATAAAAACGCTATTTTTGGGAATTCTATTCAATTT
>CAZYFO010000177.1:0-2188 GCA_964646955.1 uncultured Bacteroidaceae bacterium
CGCCTCCCTAAAGCGCGAATACGCCAGCGAAAACGGCACCGAACTAAACGCCCTCCTGCCCAAAATGAGCCCCCTAAACCCCCAGTACCTGACCAAAAAGCAGAATGTCTTCCAAAAGCTGATTTCGTTTGTGGAGAAGTTCAAGGGTGTGGGCGGGAAACTGTAAATATATAGCGTATTACTGATATGGAAATAATTAATAATACAGAGATTAAGGCTTTTGACGATTTCGCCAAGAATTATGCTGGACAAGTTATAGAAAAATGCCCTCCAATAAATAAATGCAAAGTTTTCTTCTCATTATCAGAGGATTATATTAGATGTAAAGAATCGAAGAGAAAAAATATTGAGGACACTCCTATGTGTTATGATTTTGAAGGCTCTACTCCAAATAGTGTGGAAATAAGAGTTTGGATTGTTATCAACTTAAAATTCTGTGAAGAACTTTGTTTTACCCAGTATGAAATCATGGGCGCAATTGCGCACTAGTTTGGTCATATATTTAATTGCTTTAGCACTACGAAAAGAGAAGGACAGGAAGGTGAAGTATATGCAGACCAATATGCATCAAAATTTGGACTTGGAAATGAATTATTATCGGCGTTAGAAAAAATGAGCAAATCTAATTTATTTTCTAATGAAGTTAAAGATCAAATAATCAACAGAATATTTTTTTTGAGAAACTTATGATAATGGAAACCTATAGTTAATTTAAAGCAAAAATCGATGAATAAAGATGCATTTTACATACCGGTAGATAATGCTGAAAGGGAGTTTATTGATCATTTACATGCCAACCCGAGAACTATTTTTTCGTCAAAGTTCGGAGATGGTAAGAGCTTCTTTTTGGATAAGTTGAGAACTGAGAAGTTTGCCACAGATGAATTTGAGTTTCTTACAATTTACCCGGTAAATTATCAAGTAGCAAGCAATAAGGATATATTTGATTTTATCAAAAGAGATATCCTATTTCAACTACTTATACACGATATGATGTCAGATAGAATTATAGTTCGTAATGATATAGCTATGGCATTCTATCTTCAAAATAATGGAATTAGTTTGATTCAAGATCTATTGCCTTATCTTGCGGTGCTTGATATGCATCCTAAGATGTTTACTAGTGTTTTATTGGCGATGAAAGGAGTGAAACTTTTCCAGGATTTAACGGATAAATTTCACAAATTCAAGGAGCAAAGAGATGAAGGAGCCAATATTGAATCCTTTATTAAACAAGTTAATTTGAGTTATGTTTATGAAGATGATATTATCACCTATATCATCAAAAAGACTATAGATGATTACAAAGCCCGAAAAAGGAAGCAGATTGTTTTACTTATTGAGGATTTGGATAGGTTAGATCCTGCACATTTGTTTCGTATATTGAATGTGTTCTCAGCGCACATGGATATGTGTTACAAAGTATCATTGAAACCGGATACAAGTTTAGTCGGTAATAAATTTAACCTTGACAATGTGGTACTAGTGGTGGATTATAGTAATGTTGAGAAAATCTTTCATCATATCTATGGTCCTACAACTGATTTCTCAGGTTATATAAGTAAGTTTACGAGTAGTAAACCATTCTGCTATTCCATACATGAAGAAAGGGGGAAATATATTCTTGAAGAATTAAAACGGGTAACTGGTGCTCCGGAGGAAATGATACAGCATTTAATACCACTTGATGGCTTAGATACATTGTCATTGCGTTCAATAGTTAGTTCATTCAAAATTGAGAATCAGATAGCAAAAAAACCCATATATATTTACCAAAATCAAAGTATCAGCTTGGATATTACGATACTGAATCTACTGTCTGTGCTCAGAAGAATGAATTTAGCTCAAGAAGCAATAGACCAAACTGTCTTAACGTTATATAAGCAGAATAAGAATCTATTCTTTACTTATGTTGCTCCTTATTATTTCGTCACGAATGATAATGTGGAAAAAGGATTGATAGGTCAATATTTTTTTCTAAACGAAGACAGTCGTTACATTCGAACTGAGTTTGTATTAGATATAAAAACAGGTAAGTGTGACCAGAAACAATCATTCTACGAAAATAAAAAAGAAGGTACAAACCTGATAATACTTTGCAAAGAGATTCAGAGGTTTGTTGTAAAATAACATTGACGATATCTAAAATCCGAGTCCCATCCCATCACAATTCTGATATAGTATTTTT
>CAZYFO010000178.1:0-2183 GCA_964646955.1 uncultured Bacteroidaceae bacterium
AGAACATCAGCAAGAGCATTTCCACCCTCTGTACCATTAAACCATGACTGAATAATAGCAGCAGATTTCTCTCCTACAATATTCAAATCGACAGGTGCACCAGCCACTATTACGAATACGATATTACTGTTCACCTCGGCAATAGCTTTAAAAACAGCTTCTTGATTATATGGGAGATTAATGTCTTTTCTATCGCTTCCCTCGGTTTCCCATTGACGGTTATTTCCTCCGAAGAACAATACCAAATCAGCTTCCTTAGCTGCATTTACGGCCTCATTTATTAAGTTCTCCGAATTATCTAAAGTCTGAGGCATTGTAGCTCCAGGCCAACCCGTACCGCGTCTTTGATTATTCTGTGATGTATAACCTTGTGCATAAACTAATTTGACTGAATCACCTATCTTATTTCTTAGACCGGATAGAGGAGTAACTTCATATAGAGCCTTTACACCTGCTCCTACACCACCCGAAGCCATTTTCTTATCGGCATTATCGCCAATAACAGCAATCGTCTTCACTTTATTGATATCAATAGGAAGAATACCACTCTGATTCTTCAGTAAAACAATGGATTTCGATGCGACTATGTATGCAATAGCAGCTTGTTCAGGTTTTGCCGTCATCTCAATATTTGCTTTCTCGGCAGGTATAGGATCAATTAATAGACGAACACGTAAAATTTCTCTGACTCGCTGATCAATAACAGACTCAGATACCCTTCCTGACCTTACCGAGTCAAGCAAAGCATCACCATGATAATCTTTACCGGGCATCTCTACGTTAAGTCCGGAATTGATAGATTCCACAGTACTATGAGTGCCGCCCCAATCGGAAATAACCATTCCCTTGAACCCCCAATCCTTTCGTAGTACCTGATTCAAAAGAAAATCATTTTCACCGCACCAATATCCATTAACCTTATTATATGCCGACATAACGCCGTAAGCATCCGCTTCAACAATAGCGGCCTCAAATGGAGGAAGATATATCTCTCTCATAGCACGTGGACTTACAATAACATTAACTGTTCCACGATTATTCTCTTGATTATTTAAAGCATAATGTTTCAGACAGACAGCAACTCCATTATCTTGAACACCTTTTGTGTAACCAACTGAAAGACGCGCACTTAAGAACGGATCTTCACTTAGATACTCATAAGTTCTACCACCTGTAGGAATTCGTTGAATATTTATTGCCGGACCTAAAATCATATCCTTTCCGCGAAGACGTGCTTCTCGAGCCATTCCTATGCCGTATTCATATGCTACATCTTCACTCCAAGTAGCTGCAAGAGCAGAACCTGTCGGAAAAAAAGTTGATGAATCATTAGAAAGGTGCAACGGATTCCATGAATTCGGTTCCATCTCCTCACGAATACCGAAAGGGCCGTCAGCATAAACCATATCGGCAATTCCCTGTGCAGGAACACCTTCAGATGTAAACATATGTTTGCCATGAAGCATCGCCACTTTCTCTTCAAGAGTCATCTTCGATGTAATCTCATTTACTCTATTTTCATTAACCATAAGTTTTGATTCATGCCGATCTCTCGCAATAGTATAATCACAACAACCCGAAACTAACACTCCGGTAATTAATAAGATTACAGGATTAATAATTCTATTACCCATTATTTCATTTATTTGGTTAGCAAATTTCTTTTTTTCATTGTCCATAGCCTGTATCTATACTCCATTCAGTCTGTCTATATTCTTCATTCAAAAATCTTGAATTATATTCCGAAATAGGAATATAAACACTCATCCCGCTAAATGAATGAATATTAATTTCGTCCATGAGTCTTGACGTAGATTTAGAAAATATGACACAACGTTCAAGTTGTTTATTGAACTCTTCAAGCATTGTTGAATCTGAACAAATTTCGTTTACAAAATCAAGTAAATCAAAAGTTGTATGAATCTTGAATCTGTCAAATCGTTGAACATTAACAATATTAAAATCAGAGATTTCCAATTCCTTACCGGCTATAATCTTTTTGAAACACAAAGCCAGACTATCCAGTTCAGATGTCTCGATTAATGATATTCCAGCCGTTCTTTCCCAACCATATTTATTATCATAATACTGATAAAACGAATTACAAACGCCTAATAAATCGTTATTGAACAATTGTGGAATAATAATTTTATATGGAAAACCGTAAGATACTATTTCATAAG
>CAZYFO010000179.1:0-2149 GCA_964646955.1 uncultured Bacteroidaceae bacterium
AAAACAATTATGGATGTAGCTTAACTTTTTGTCCCAAATAAGTTTGCAAGTCCAGTATCAGCAATCTATGTTTAGAGAATGTAAAAGTGTACTAGAAAATCCATATTCTAACAAAAACTATCAGAATATGATGTTCCTTGGTGAAGTTCATTACCAACTATCGAATTATGATAAGTCAATAGATTGCTATCGAATCGCTTCCCAGATGATTCCAAATCGCTTCTCTCCATTGTTTAATATTGTTAGTATTTATGAGGAACTTGGCGACAAAAGAATGTATTCGCTTGCAGATTCAATTATTTCCAAGCCAGTCAAAATTCAATCTAAGGAAGTTTCGTACATAAAAGATTATTGCACTCGAATATCTAATAACAAATAATTTTTATCAATATGAAAAAAATTTTACAACCAAAATGGGGATGCCTGTTAAAAGGCGTTATTACCTTAATTGTAATAGTTGCACTGTTGGTGCTATTAAACAAGATGTCTATCAATAGACATAGACAACACCCGTTTTTTGCAGAAAAAGAACAAGTCGAGGCCTTTTCCGGTCTGGAATTTCCTAAATACACGGTTATTGAAACTGACAAATACCTGTGTCATTCATATTTGAGATTTGATTCCATTCCCGATAAGAGTTTCTATGACAAATTGGATTCTCTGTCAAACATAAGTTATGTTTGTAAAAGACGCAGTGATGGGCTTTTGGACACTCTCCACATTTGGTATTATGATGATAGCCTAAAACTATACTTTCTCGATGTTTATAATGAGGTTTACGAAAAATACGAAGTCAATCCTTTTATGGAAGCTCTTATTAATCAGGGGGTTCCTGAGAATTTTTTCCTATATCATCAACTTTATTATGGGATAATCATTTTCAGAGAACGAGCCGAATGGGAAATTATTTACTATGACTGATTGAATGTAAACACCCGGTAAACCCAGTATTGTTTTTTAATGATTTTGTTTTCAAGTTGTACCAAGTTGGCTCAAGTACATACTAAGTTGTTAATAATGGGATGATATGCTACGGATTTTGCCCATTCGCGTGGCAGTAGTTCCGACAGGTACTTATGATCTCTTTTGTAGGGGTGGTCTGTCACTTATTTGCAGGAACACTCAGGTTATAGATGTGGTTACTTAATTGGTTATGCAATTCTTTAGTGCAGTAAAATGATTATTCTTTGATTTTTGATTTGGAAATCGCAAAACTTTAGTTAACTTTGTAAGTGCTCATATTTTAGCAGTAAAATAAATAGATCCATGATAGATGATAATATATTATCACTTATAAATAAGACGCCCGACTCGTTAATGTCGGGTATTGCTAAGCGTGTTAAACAAAGGCGGCTGGAAAAGGGATGGACGCAAAATTTTCTTGCAACAAAGGCAGGGGTTTCCTTGGCATCTTACAGGCGTTTTGAGTCATCCGGAGAGATATCTCTGCGTTCATTAGTAATGCTTGCTTTTGCATTGGAAATGACGGATGAATTTGAAAATCTTTTCAGCAGAAAGACATATCAAAGTATTGATGATATAATAAAAGCGGAGCAACCAAAACAAAGAAAGAGAGGAAATATAAATGAATAGTATTTCAATAATAGAGACTTTCATATCTGACAGGCGTGTTGGTCGAATGGCTATCACTCCAGAAGGGTTATGTGGTTTTGAATACGATTCAGATTGGATACGGACTGGATTTTCAATATCTCCATTCCATCTGCCGTTGAAATCGGGATTGATAATGGCCAAACGAGATCCGTTCGGTGGAAACTTTGGAGTGTTCGATGATAGTTTACCTGACGGTTGGGGTAATCTTTTACTTGACCGTTATCTACAGGGAAAAGGAATAGATCCATATAAACTCAATATTTTAGAACGTCTATCGCTCATTGGGTCTACCGGGCGTGGAGCATTGGAATATCGACCTGATAAAAGCGTAGTAACAGACGATGAGTTTCTTGATTTTGACCTTTTGGCTAAAGAGGCTGAAAAGATACTTGAAAGCAAGGAGAGTGATGGTTCTGTTGATCTGCTCTATAAATATGGAGGTTCATCAGGAGGGGCTCGACCGAAAGTTTTTGCTAAAAAAGATGGGCGTGAGTGGCTGGTGAAGTTTAAGGCAACAAGCGATCCTGTCAATGTA
>CAZYFO010000180.1:0-2146 GCA_964646955.1 uncultured Bacteroidaceae bacterium
GATTGGAACGGATGTGACCAAATAGTTGCATCAGGCCTGTGTATAACTCCTTCAAACTAAATACCGCAACAGCTGCAAGAAGTGCATAGCATGCCACTTTAGGTGCAATGGTAAGCACTATGCGAAAAAGAAAATACACTGACACCATAGACCACACGCAGAACATATAGATATCAGATGACACACTGCGATCCATCAGATTAAACACTGTCAGCAGGACTACAAATCCTGCTAATAGTGCATCACTTACTACTAACCTTACAGTATTTATCCGCATCAATTAATATGTTTTCTATAATAGTAACCTATTAATAGTTTTTAACAAACGGTCTTGCGTCTCTTTGTAATTCATTGATGGTTGTTTTATATAGATTCCACATAGATTTATTATAATTCGGAGGACCTACAAGTATTATCTTTTTATCTTGATTTATTAAAAAAGAATGATATTTTTCGCCATAAGGTATAAAATTGTTAAACTCAGAAAAAGCATTGTCGCGATCTACAAAAACTTTTATTCTAAAATTCTTTTTCCAAAGAAAATATAAGGCATCATCAAGATCTTGCAGTTTAGGAGATATTATTACATAAAAAGAAACGAACTCATTCAAAGTATCTCTACAATAATTAGTCAATCCTTAACAACCACCTTTCAGGCAGTTTGAAGTTGATATTGAGGACCTCCGAAGAGGATCTGAAACAAGTAAAATAAAGACTTCTTACTTTTCTTTGCAAGGTCCTTCATCATTTTCTTTAAGTTCCATCCGGTGGCGGCGAGCATTGCGTTGATGGTTGCCGACTCACTGCCACTCAGGAAGTTTTCTTGCATACGATGATCGCTTTTCAAATGTCCGAAAACAGGTTCTATGCCGGCTCTACGCCTGAATGGATATCGATTCTTCTTTCTCTCGTACGCCGTGTCCGACTTCTTTGGTTTACCGGGAGTAATAACTTTTACACCCATTACTTCCTTAGCACCCCGACCTCCACGATCATAAACCAAGGTATCAGGTAATTTCATATGCTTTGAGCACATCTGTGTCAATAAAGGCTCTATTGTTTTGCTGTCATGAGGATTGCCCTCGAAAGATTTAATGGCGACGATGATTTGTGTCTTTGCCGTCAATATCATGCCTATCTTTTGTCCGAACTCATACATGTGGTCGGCTTTGCCTTTGGCGATACACGACGTATGAGGCTTATGGATGCTGTATACTTTATCTTTGCTATGGCGAATTTGGATAAGGACCCTGTTGTAGATGTCCAATTCTCCGGCATACTTCTGTTTCTGTTCATCTGTCATAACCCTTTCCAGTTCACGAACCTGGCGTCCCGCGATTGTATGAAGTTTACGTATGGCTGCCAACGCTTTTTTACGGCGCTTGGGATGTTTGCTGTTGTATGTCGTTCTGAGCAAGTCTTTGCCGGTCTTTGTGTATGTTTGACGCTGATCAATACCTTCATCTTTGGCAATCTTGTTGCATCCGTCAATCACCTTTTTGTACAGTCCGGCATCGGTAGGGAATGTGGTGTTGTTTCCCTGAACGGTTGTATCTGATACCACCATGGACTCTTCCGACTTCCTTCCGAACAGGTGAACGCTGTACCGGAATATCTTCTGAAAACCCTGCTCTCCGATACGCTTGCGGAAGTGAACGAAATCACTCGGATCACAAGGGAACTTATGCTCGAAAAAGGCCGCGCCGGTGAAGTACTGCAGATAAGGGTTCATCACCCATGCCTCCGCCAATGTCTCATCACCGAGATTGTACATGTGCTTCAGCATCATACACCCAACCATGAACCTGATCGGCATAGAAGGACAGCCCGTTTGGGAATATAGTGGAGCAAACTCCTTTTCGAAGAAAATCCAATCTATCTTGTCTGACAACAATATCAGTTCGTGATTCATATCTATGAAGTCTTTAAGAAGAGGCCTGAACAAGTCGCCCTCGTTTTGGTTCGGTGATTTTCCTATCATAATCTGCAAGGTTTATAGATCCAAAGGTACTAATTCTTGCAGACAAAAACAAGAAAAATATGAATCATATTACTAATATTCAATACGTTAGGATATTATTAAGGAGCGACTATTTAGTGTCCTGTCGGACACAAGACTATGCATGCTCCCTCCGGTCGCAGTCCT
>CAZYFO010000181.1:0-2126 GCA_964646955.1 uncultured Bacteroidaceae bacterium
CTGAAATGGAGTCTTATACAGATTACGGTATGCCAATGTTCGTTAGTGATTATGAGAAAGAATTTGGATTATGAAAAAGACTATGGATTATGAAACGAAGCACAAAACTCACTTCTCTTCTTGAGCAGTCTTATGAGGAGATTATTGATGCATTATTGTCCAAGCTGGATGAACATTTCTTCAAGCAACCCGTTCCTGAAGACTACGAAGGTTTGGGTACATTCCTGGATTATCTTCAAGATCATATAGTCGCTCATAAGACTATTAGCGACATTCCCGGTGTGGAGGAACAAGCAAAGAAGATTATTCTCAAGCATTACCAGCGCTTGTCTAAAGGCGAGCTCTTTGCGTTCCTGACCTATTTGGCAGAAGCCGAAACCTATCCTGAGCAGAAAGCCCTGCTGACACCCTCCACAGAAGAGATATGGCAGCATGTCTATGGAATATGGGGAGGCAACATGATCGTTGATAATTATAGAAGAGAGAACACCTTGTAGGTGTAAACGATAACTACGAGTGCAGCGTTTTCAGTAACAATAGTGTAGCGCTTTCGGTAACAATGATGCTGCATTTCTCGATTCTGTTTACACCATATCGCTCCAATAGGTACCAATCGTAGCGCTCAAATGGATGCCGGGTGCTTTAGTTAAAGAATCTCTTACTGAATAAATAACTAGATGTGAGTATATTGATTCGAAAAATGTAGTAAATTTGCTGTACGATTTTTTAACCAGTTTATAATTTTACTATGAGTAATGAGTGGCCTATATTATCACAACCTCCGGTTGTTGTTGCTTTATTTCAAATAAAGTATAGTACCACACAATTTAGTATTCAGGATTTTCTGAAATACGAAAATAAGCTGAAAGAAAAATTTCCCATTAAAAAAGATAATATTCAGGTAGGTATAGATTTTGGCACTTCAATGATACCATTGGGTGTATCAAGATTCTCAGCAACTACTAATGCAACTATAGGTGCTTATCTTTTTGCATCACAAGACCAGAGGAAGAAACTGGAAATTTCATCAGATGCAATAACATTCATCGATGAGAATCCTTACAAAGGATGGGATGCTTTTAAAAAGGAAGTATTAGAAGTGTTATCAATATTCTCTTCATTACTACAGCAAGCAGAAATCAAACGCTCTTCTATTCGTTTTGTAAATAGGTTAGTTTTACCTGAGTTCAACAATCCTGCTGATTATGTAAACACCTTAATTACATCAACAAAGGAACAGCAGGCATACCCATTACAACAATACGGATTCCGCTTGATGATGGACATTCCGGATTCTGATGTTTATTCCATAGTCAATCATAATGTTGAGTGTTTGCAACAACAGAAATATCTATACACCTTAGATATTGATGTATTATGTCGTCAATGCTTAATCTTTAATATAGACACGTTATCGCATAATATGGAGAATTTACGGTCAATAAAAAACAAAATATTCTTTGATACCCTTACACAAAAAACGTTAGACTTATGCAACTTATAAAATTGACAAATCAATTAAGACCACTGACAATTGCCACTTGTTTAATGACAACGGCGAAATGCTTTGCTTATTCTGACATTGATAACTTTAGTCAAATAATGGTTACTACCAGTAGCCGTACAGCTGAATACGTGAATATCGTAGACAAAAATGATGCATTACTTCTATCTGTAGAATATAGATTTCAATTATATCTAAATAATTGGAGAGAGAAAACTCAGTTTATGTCTTCTGCTTATTCAATTGTCAATGACGAAGATTTTCAGTCGATAGTGGCAATGGGAAAGAGCGTAGTTCCTTTTATTGTAAAAGAGATAGAGCGTGAACCTTCTACTTTGGTATGGGCCTTGAATTATATCTATGGACATAAGATATCTGATAAATCGAACATTACCATATCAGAAGCATGCAAATTATGGATAAAAGCTCTATCATAAAAAGAATATTTCCAAAATTAGCTACCGATAAAGCCTTTAAAATAACGAGTCCTGAGGATCCTAATTACAATTGTATTGCTTGGGCATATCAACTTTACAAGGATAGGTGGATGCAGCCTCCTAGTGGTATGAGGGTTGGTTTGGATGGCGTATCGTGGTGGCCTGATGGCGTAGAAGAGGGTACC
>CAZYFO010000182.1:0-2114 GCA_964646955.1 uncultured Bacteroidaceae bacterium
AGGGCCTCCAACCCGGAGATGAGATTATCATCAGCGGTTACGAACGCATCGCAGACGCAGACATACTGATTTTGAACTAATCCTTAGGAATGTAAAATTATTGGACAATTCTTACCTCAAAAAAACGATTTCCCGATAGTTTGCATAATCTACATTGTCATAAGTTATATTTTTACGCATGTTATTTATCAAAAAACAAGATTTATGTTTTATCACTATTTAATGAGATCTGTACGTAGCCTTAAGCAAAACTGGATGTACAGTCTGATTACCCTGATGTGTCTATCAGTAGGTACCGTTATATTTGCTATGCTGATTTTTAGTATTGACTATGACAATCTTTATAAGAAAAACTATAAGGGTAGCTGCATGAATGCTACTACTATTGGAAAAGACAGTGTTCATAACGCTTCTCTCTATACCTATATGCTACCTCAATTTTCTGTTCCAGGTGTGGAGAGTGTGGTGGCATGGTACGAGTCTAATGATGAAAAACATGAAAAACCTTTATTGACAATAACTGATAAATATGGTAAGACCTCTCTTTTTAATCCGAATACCAGGTATGTGAATTCAGAGTATTATAGTTTTAATAATCTGACTTTGTTATATGGTGATAGAGTGCCGGAAAATAAAAATGAGATAATTATTACTGAAAGCTTTCTGAAAAGGATAGGGAAAGATATTGACCCATTTTCGTTGACTATTGAGACAGAATTGATTATTGCAGGAAAAGGAGAAGTAGAAGAAAATCTTCAGATCGTAAATGTCATTAAAGAAGACAGATGGAGCTTTTCTCAGAAGAAAGAGCTTTTTATGAGTTTGGATGCTAATTATCTGGGGTGGTGTACAGCAAAAGTAATTCTTGCAGAGGGTGAAGATGCTGATGTTGTCAAAACACGGCTTGAATCCAATGTTTATATGGATCATTACGGAAAATCATATGCTCCTTCGTTTTTTGACATGAATTCTATTATTCATACTTCTTTGATAAAGCAATCACTTTCATATCTGCTTGCTGCGATAATATTATTGACCGGTGTTATTGGTTTCCTGAAACATCTTCTTATGATGTTTCGTCAACAAAAGAAGGAGATTAATATTCGTTGTTGTCTCGGTGCAGGACACAGAAGCCTGGCCATTCTTCTTTTGTTTGATGTGATTATCATGCTGATGCTTGTATTGTTTGCTTCACTGATAATATCTCTATTCCTGATTCCATTCATAAATACTCTGGAAATAAGCGATTATTACTGTTACTTTCCTGATATAGCGCTAATAGAACTACTGACGTTGGTTTTCGTTTTTGTTATAAGTGCTGTGATAGTGTATTTTTCTGTAGTAAAGTTTAAAGTCGATTTTTTTGATGTCTCTCATGAGCGTGTCAATAGACATCTTGGTAGGAATGTTTTAATAGGAATTGAGGTCGCAGTATCTGTTTTTGCGCTTTCCGTAACACTGATGTTGATAATTCCTTCTGTATCACGTCCATATAATCCATTGCCTCGTAGTGTTCAGAAAAGAGTACATACCCTGGATCTTTCCAAGGAGGATAGCTTCTCTAAGTACCGAAATCTGATAAAGAATGATTTGCGGTCAAATCCTCATGTGGAGAGTATAATTGGATTGGACCAGAATATATATGATGATGGGTATTTAATATGGCTGAGCAATGCCGATAGTAGTGGGACTATCAGAGCTGTAAGTCTTTATGGTGATCCGGAGTATTTCAGTTTCTTCAATATACCATTGGATTCTTTGAATAGCGTAGATAAAAGTAAATCATTATATGCAGACAGAAGACTTTTTGAGACAATGGAGGAAAAGAGTATTGACATTAATAATATAACTCTATCCATATTAGCCCCGTACAATTCCCGGATAATTGATACTTCAATGAAGTTGGTGGGAGTATTTGAAAAAAGAGTAGGCCAGATGGATGCAATCGATGGAGATAATTTTTTAATTGATCCGATATTGTTTGTTCCGAATTCAGAAGAGGCTTCATATTTATATGTCAAGTTTCGAGCCGGAGTTAGCACTTCTCAGGGTGAACGTATTATTGATGAAGTAATTCATCACTATATTCCTGAGACTTTGGATTTGGACTATGG
>CAZYFO010000183.1:0-2110 GCA_964646955.1 uncultured Bacteroidaceae bacterium
GTTCTAATTCTTTTACTACCATGATAACTATATAGATGAATATTCTTTCATTCTTCAGGAGTGCAAAATTACATAATAATTCTTCCAACCTATCTTATTCACCTATATTTCTGAGTATTTTTGACAAATAGTAAGATTTAAGTGCATAATTTCTGCATAATGGTAATGTTTATTCAATACATAAGTACAGAGTGGCCACAAAAAAAAAGCTTATGACTATCGAAGACCATAAGCTTTTTCTGTGATTTATTATCACATCACATAGTCGATACTACTTTAGATTCACCGGACGAAACATTGCGCAACAAATATACTCCGTGACGGCCGATCATATTATAAAGACGCTGAGACAGATTACTTCCGCCTTGAATTTTACCAACAGAAATACCATTTATTGTATAAACATCATAAACAACACTCTCCAAGTCGATTATTTCTTCTACACCGTCAGGAAGTGTACACTTGAGTTCTATCTTGTCAATATTGCAGTAACCACCAGTAATGGTTATACGTAGTATCTGTTGACCCGATGTCAGAGTTCCTGAGATATTTCCACTAACTGTCTGATAGGTATCCCAGCTGCCTGTGTTCGGCACAGAAATAGTAGCCAAAGTAGTAGTTGAATTACCGTTCATAAGGGAGAGCCTAAAACCTGAACCATCCAGTCCGGATGAAACTGTTGCCACATAAGAATAAATTCCAGGAGTAATTACATTGACCGTATATTCAAGCCACTCATTTGTCTGAGTATAACCTATTACCCTACCACTATTTCCTGTCGTTATATCTACTCCTTCATTGTCTGTACGATAACTTATATTACCCTCATCCTCTGAGTCCGAATCATGAAATGTCAAACCTTCTTGTCCCTTATCGAAGTTTTCTGCCTGAATTATACCGGGTATAGAAATGACGCCGCTATATGGAGAACGTGCTTTAAATACCGTAAGATCATACGAACATATGATAGATTTTGCACCATTTACATCTGTTGCTATTGCCTGGATCTTTTTTGTTCCGGTTGTGGTAGGGGTATATGAAACTTCATAAGGAGAAGCCGTAAGAGTCTTCAGTAGTACACCATTTGCATAAATTTCCATAGACTTAATGATAGAATCAGGTGCGGTAGTAGTTACTGTAATCTTAGTTGATTTAGAAACTGTAGCAGGGGCCGGATTTGCAGAAATAGAGAGTTTTAAATCAGAATTTATTTCCACACGCGTCAGCTTTACCTTATCTATGTTACAACTGGAACCGGTTATAGTAATACGTATTACCTGTTCGCCGACATTGAGAGATTTTGAGAAACGTCCTTTTATACTACGATAGTTACTCCAATCGTTCTGGGTAACACATGGAACCGTAAGAGAGCCAGTTAGATCTACCAGTCCACTGCCATTATCAACGCCAATAGAGAAAGATGAATTTGTTGCACCTGAAGATGCTAAGGCTTCGAATTCATATACACCTGCCTCCTTTACATCAATAGTGTATTCCATCCATTCTCCTGTACTAGTATAACCAAGAGCCTTACCTCCGTTTCCATTAACGATATCTATTCCACCATCAGAACGATAACTGCTTGCATCTCCCTCCTTATTGGAGTTACTGTCGTGATATGATATTCCGTCAGCACAAACATCAAAATTCTCAGCCTCGATGGTGCCGGGGACAGGTATCACACCATTAAATGGGGTACGTTGGGGAACTACTGTAAAGCCACCTAAACGCTCATATATATTTCCCTTATTGTCATACATCACTGCCTTCAGACTTACTGTTGAAGCGGAAGTTGGAGTATAGGTATATGTATAAGGTGATGATTTGAACGTTTTCACCAGTTTATTATTTATATACAGATTGATACTGTCAATATCTATTGTATCGGAAATAATTCTGGCTGTAAGAGAAATCGAAGCTTCGTTACCTATTGAAAGTTTGTAAGCCGATGGCTTTATGTAAAGTTCATGGGTCTTCTTTCCTCCCGGGAAAGGACCTTTTGCATTCTTGGCAGCATCAGTCTTAATATAACTGCGCAGCCATGTCATGGCAGGACGGTCCACACCATCTCTTATAATACCGGAATTACCATCTGTAGTCCATGTAGCAC
>CAZYFO010000184.1:0-2099 GCA_964646955.1 uncultured Bacteroidaceae bacterium
AGAAACCAGAAAAGAAAAACTATCGAGGTTGGCAGATGCAAGAATATTATGAGGACTCTATTGATTGGAAAAATAATCCTCTTTACGGATGGTGTAATAAGAACAAAAAATCAGATGGCTCTACTTACAATATCTATTCCGATGGGCTGAAAATATATACTACAATTGATTCCAGAATGCAAGAATATGCAGAGGACGCTGTTTCAGAACATTTGATTGGTTACCTTCAACCGAATTTCTTTAAAGCAAAAGGAACAAAGAAACCGGCACCATTTACATCAAATCTAAAACCGGAGGAGGTGGAAAATATCATGATCCGTGCTATGAAACAGACGGATACCTATCGTGCGTTGAGCTCTCAGGGAAAGACCGATGCCGAGATACGCAAGATATTTGATACGCCACGTCCCATGACGGTCTTTTCATATAATGGAGATATTGATACTGTGATGAGTCCAATGGATTCTCTTCGTTACCTCAAGTTTTTTCTTCGTACAGGATTTATGGCCATGGAACCAAAAACCGGATATGTTAAAGCTTATGTAGGCGGACCGGATTATAGACAGTTCCAATATGATATGGTGACGAAAGGGCGTCGTCAGGTAGGCTCTACCATTAAACCATACCTTTATTCACTTGCTATGGAAAGTGGCTTCTCGCCTTGTGATCAAGTAATTAATCAGACTCAGACTCTTCTAACGGAGAGTGGTGAGATATGGCGTCCGAATGATGAAGGGAAAGAAAAGATCGGAGAATTGGTAACTCTAAAATGGGGCTTGTCTCGCTCAAATAATAACGTAACGGCATTTCTTATGGGTAAGTTAAGTCCTTATGAGTTCAAGAATATTCTTCATGAATTCGGATTGCGAAATAAGGCAATCGAACCTGTGCTTTCACTATGTTTGGGACCTTGTGATGTGTCAGTAGCTGAGATGGTAAGCGCTTATTCGGCTTTTGTTAATAAGGGAGTGCGTACACAACCTCTTTATGTTACTCATATTGAAGATGGAGAGGGCAATACCTTGGCTTCTTTCTCCGCCCAAGGTAATGAGGTTATTAGCGCTGAGACATCATATAAGATGATAGATATGATGAGAGCGGTTATAAATGAAGGAACCGGACAGCGTGTACGCAGTTATGTCGGGATTGATTGTGGAGGTAAAACCGGTACTACTGATAACCAATCGGATGCATGGTTCGTCGGTTATACTCCTGAACTTGTAGCCGGATGTTGGGTGGGCGGTGATGATAGAGATATTCATTTTGATTCAATGCAATTCGGCCAGGGATCAAGAATGGCTCTGCCAATATGGGGACTTTTTATGAAAAAAGTTTATGAAAATGCCTCTTTATTCGGTTATTCTCCTGCCGCAAGATTTGATATGCCTGAAGATTTTGATCCATGTTCCGGATATGGAAGTGAGAATAAAGTAATTGAGAACTACGATATTGAATCGTTTTAATATGGAATTTGTAGTAATTATTCCTGCCAGATACGCTTCTACGCGTTTCCCTGCAAAGCCATTGGCTGTTCTTGGCGGCAGACCTCTTATTCAAAGGGTTTATGAACAGGCAAAGAAAGTGTTTGATAATGTATATGTTGCAACCGATGATATTCGCATTTTTGATGTTGTGCTCTCATTTGGAGGAGAAGCACTGATGACACGTGAAGATCACAAGAGCGGCACCGACCGTTGTTTTGAGGCATATCAAAAGTGCGGTAAAAAAGCAGATGTGGTGGTTAATATTCAAGGTGATGAACCTTTCATCCAACCTTCTCAACTGATAACCTTAAAAGAACTGTTTGACAAAAAAGATACGGATATTGCCACATTGGTCAAACCTTTTCCTTTAGATTCTACTTTTGAACAGATATCAAATCCAAATAGTCCAAAGGTCGTAGTTGACGATAATTGGAATGCTCTCTATTTCAGTAGAAGTGTAATTCCATATTTGCGTGGAGTAAAAGAACAGGAATGGGCCTCAAAACAGACCTATTTCAAGCATATCGGATTATATGCCTTTCGCTCAGAAGTACTTGAGTGTGTTACAAGGCTTCCTCAGACTCAATTAGAGAAAGCGGAGAGTCTGGAACAGTT
>CAZYFO010000185.1:0-2063 GCA_964646955.1 uncultured Bacteroidaceae bacterium
CCCGAAAGGTTACACCTTTTTTGTTGGTAATAGTTTCACAGCATACCCACCCCCTTTCCCAACAGATGCAAAATCAATAAGTTCTAACCAAAAAGGTGATACTTTAAGAAAGAAACAGTAAATTGCAACTGGAAATCGAGTGAACGGTTATCGCCCGAATATGAAAATATAAATAGTTATGCGTTACTACTATCATAATACAATTGAAGAGTTTATAGATCAATCGTTTGATGCTATTTGGGCGGGACTGACTGCTGTGGGGCGTGGTGATCTGTTGCAAACCCAGAAGCAGGCTTGGAGTGAACAAATAAACATTCTCAAAGCTCAACTGAGAGGTATCAAAGGAGATATTTACTTTGAGTACTCCATTCCTCGTATGGGCAAGCGTATTGATGCTGTTTTACTCATAGACGGGATTGTTTTTGTGGTGGAGTTTAAGGTTGGCGCAAAAGAGTATTTGAGCGCTGATGTTAACCAGGTTTGGGACTACGCGCTTGACTTGAAGTACTTTCACGAGGAGAGTCACCATCTGCCCATCGTTCCGATACTCATTGCTACTGAAGCCAGGGAGCTCTCTATTACGCTGTTCCATTACGATGGCGAAGTAAATCAGGTAGCCGAAGCCCAGGAATACTATGACCTGGTAGCCGAGGACCAGGTCGTTCGTCCTATCCGTAGCAATGGTGACAATCTAGCCGATATCATTCGTCAAACCAGGCTTATTTTTCCATCAACTCAAATTGATAATTATCAATGGGCAATTAGCCGTTATGCACCTACCCCAACAATTATTGAGGCAGCACAGGCACTATACAAGAACCACTCTGTAAAAGATATTTCCCGCTCTGATGCCAACAATCTGAGTGATACGAGCGATTATATCTTCAAAGTCATCGAACAGGCTAAGGCCGAAAACAACAAAGTGATATGCTTTGTCACGGGTGTCCCAGGTGCAGGAAAAACTCTCGTAGGACTAAATATCTCTACCCAGAGTGCTGGCAAAGAGGGCGTAAATGCTGTTTATCTTTCCGGAAATGGACCATTGGTCAATATTCTTGTAGAGGCTCTTACACGTGATAAAGTCAGCCAGCTTAAAGAGCAGGGCGAGAAGTGTACAAAGAAGGAGGTGATGCAGGAGGTTAAAGCCTTTATTCAGAATGTTCACCACTTCCGTGATGCGTGTTTGGAAGGTACAAAGATTGAGAATGAGGAGATAGTGGCCGATATTGACTACTTCCGCAGTGAGAAGAACAAAGAGAAATCCTATGCTCCAATAGACCACATAGCAATATTTGACGAAGCACAACGTGCGTGGACCAAGGAAATGACAGCTGACTTTATGCACCGTAAGAAGAACCGTCCGGGATTTCCATACTCTGAACCTGAGTTCTTGATCTCGTGTATGGATAGACACAAGGATTGGGCAACGGTGATCTGTCTGGTAGGTGGAGGTCAGGAGATCAATACAGGAGAGGCCGGTATCAGCGAATGGATTGAATCGCTTAATAGCCATTATAGAGATTGGCATGTGCATATATCATCACGCCTAACCGACAAAGAGTACGCTGCTGGTGAGGCCTTGCAACTACTTAAAAACCATCCAAACGTATTTACTACAGACGAACTTCATTTGGCAGTATCGCTACGCAGTTTTAGAGCGGAGAAATTGTCACTATTCGTGCAACAGATTCTGGACATGAACAGAGTATCTGCATCTGAGACATTAATAGATCTTAGTAAATATCCAATCCTGATCACTCGTGATGTTGAAAAAGCAAAGCAATGGCTAAAATCCAAAGCACGAGGCAACGAACGTTACGGTATTATAGTTTCCTCACAAGCATATCGCCTGCGCCCATTGGCAATTGATGTGCGCGTAAAACCCGACCCCATACATTGGTTCCTGTCAGAGAGAGAGGATATTCGCTCATCGTATTTCATGGAAGATGTGGTTACAGAGTTTGATATCCAGGGATTGGAACTGGACTATACCTGTGTAGTCTGGGATGGTGATTTCAGGTATAAACCTAGTGAATGGGGCACATACTCATTTGTAGGCAGCA
>CAZYFO010000186.1:0-2013 GCA_964646955.1 uncultured Bacteroidaceae bacterium
AAAGTGGAATCAGCTTCTCAGGGAACTGATACGGGCCATAGTTGTTTGAACAGTTCGTGACGATGGTAGGCATACCGTATGTATCATGAAATGCACGAACGAAATGGTCTGATGAGGCCTTGCTCGCACTATACGGAGAATGAGGCTGATATTTCAGTTCCTCAGTGAAGAACAGAGTACCGTACGCCATATGATGCTCAGTGGATGAAGCAGTAGTGGTAAACGGAGGTTTCACTCCCTCCGGATGAGTCATCTCAAGTGCACCATAAACCTCATCGGTTGATATATGATAGAACAGCTTGCCCTCGAATTTCTCAGGAAGAGTCTCCCAATAGAGCTTAGCTGCCTGTAGCAAAGAGAGAGTACCCATCACATTGGTACGTGCAAAGGTAAAAGGATCCTTAATCGAACGGTCCACATGACTCTCTGCAGCCAGATGAATCACGCCATCCACCTTCTCGCTACGCATCAAGGCTATCATAGTATCAAAATCACATATATCGGCCTTCACAAACTTGTAGTTCGCACGACCCTCCAAATCTTTCAGGTTGGCCAGGTTGCCGGCGTAAGTCAGTTTATCAACATTGATAATATTGTAGTCAGGATACTTATTTACAAACAGACGTACCACATGACTGCCAATGAAACCGGCACCACCGGTGATAATAATATTTCTCTTCAAACCCATATCAAAATATATCCTTCAAAACATTCAATTCAAATCGTTATAAAAAACAACAGTTCCTTTTTTCTGATCAATCATTTTAATCAGATATTGACCGTACTCATTCTTCAGCATAGGCTGAGCTATCTGACGCAGCCTCTCATCATCAATCCATCCCTTACTGTAGGCAATACCCTCCAGGCAGCCCACCTTCAGACCCGTACGCTTCTCTATCACCTCTATGAAGGTCGATGCCTCAGAGAGAGAATCGTGCGTACCGGTATCCAGCCAAGCAAACCCACGTCCCAGAGTCTGTATCTTCAGCTCACTATCCTTGAGAAACTCCTGATTCACCGTAGTGATCTCCAGCTCCCCACGTGCCGACGGCTTGATATTCTTAGCCACCTGTACTACCTTGTTCGGGTAGAAATAGAGACCTACCACCGCATAGTTGGATTTTGGCTTAGCTGGCTTCTCCTCGATAGAGAGACAGTTACCCTGAGCATCAAACTCAGCAACGCCGTAACGCTCCGGATCACTCACCCAATAGCCGAAAACCGTAGCTTTAGCGTTCTTCTCAGCATCCGCCACAGCTTGATTCAACATACGGGTGAAGCCGTTACCGTAGAATATATTATCGCCCAGTACCAGACAGGCGCTATCGTCACCGATGAACTTTTCTCCGATGATGAAAGCCTGCGCCAGACCATCAGGAGAGGGCTGTTCCGCAAATTCAAATCTCAAACCATAGTCACTCCCGTCACCCAGAAGACGACGGAATCCCGGTAAATCCTGAGGAGTAGAAATAATCAATATATCACGTATTCCCGCCAGCATAAGCACTGATATCGGATAATACACCATAGGTTTATCATAAATTGGAATAAGCTGCTTGCTTACCCCCTTGGTAATAGGATACAGACGTGTTCCACTACCTCCCGCCAATACTATTCCTTTCATGTCTTAAGTGTTTAATAAGCGAAGGTAATGCAAATTAGATTATAATTAAACAAAGTTCTATTTTTTCTCTTTCTTAGAATAATATTTTGCTTTTATGATTCAACATCGTAAATTTGAGAATCGTAGTCCATCCGGAATGGATATTTTCTTTTTTATGGACTATTGAATATGCTGAATTACATTTATTTATCACAAATATTTATTTCACAAAATGAAAATAAACTATTATTTACTATCAATCGCTTTTGTTGCATCCTGCATTATCTCATGCAATGACGAAGACGTACCTATATCAACAAACCCATTTGACTCAATCAGTGTGAGCAGTAACGACAACAGAGACAAGATTGTTGTCATCAGCGACCTGCATCTGGGAAACGACATCTCAT
>CAZYFO010000187.1:0-1975 GCA_964646955.1 uncultured Bacteroidaceae bacterium
ATAAAACGGTCAATATATACAAGTTCTCAAAAGAGTTTGCCACGAATAGTTATGTACCTTTTCTTGACGCCTATGTTAAGGCATTAGGCAATAATGAGTATTATGAACAGGTATTACGTGTAATCACACTCATAAATAATGCTGAACTGAAGGCAAAACCTGTGGATGGATTGCCTTGGTATGAGATTGATGATGTACAGGATAAGGATATTGCTGAGACTATTTTTGCCGATGAGCAAGATAAGTTGAGCAAATTTGAAAAACGTTACGGAGGTTATTGGCGTTTTGAGAATATGCTAGACTTTTGCTATCTGGTAAATCCTTATTTTCCTCCTCGCAAAATGTGTGATGAACTCCAGGCGAATTTCAATCGTCTGCTTACCGAGTATCCTTCCGGTATGTTTGTAAATAGCCTGCTTGCAGGTAAGTATTTCAATGTGAGGCAGGAGTATATTGTAGTAGGCAATGGCGCTGCTGAACTTATTAAGAGTATGATGGAGCGTGAGGAGGGAAAGATAGGTATCATTTATCCTACATTCGAAGAGTATCCTCATCGCAGAAAAACAGAGGATATTGTTAAGTTTGAGCCTCAAAACTCCGACTACCGCTATACTGCACAAGACCTAATTAATTTCTACAAAGACAAGGCGATTAAACAATTGCTTGTTGTAAACCCGGATAATCCATCCGGAAACTTTATCCCCTTTGTTGATTTGTTGACACTGATAGATTGGTGTAACGAGCAGGGTGTCACTCTGGTTCTTGACGAAAGTTTTGTGGACTTCTGTGACGCGGATAAAAGATTCAGTTTACTTCAGAATGATATTCTCTCAAAATACAGAAATCTTGTTGTAGTAAAGAGTATCTCAAAGAGTTATGGAGTACCTGGTCTTCGACTTGGCGTGTTGGCATCAAGCAATGAGGAACTTATCAATTACATTAAGAAAGATGTGTCCATATGGAATATTAATTCGTTCGCTGAATTTTACATGCAGATATTCAATAAATACGAAAGTGACTACAAGAAGGCTTGTATAAAATTTGTAGAAGAGCGTGCCCGTTTTGTCGAACGTTTAAGTGAAGTCCTTTATCTTAGGGTGATTCCAAGTCAGGCAAACTTTTTAATGTGTGAGGTGGATGCAGTGAAATTTTCGTCTCATGCTCTGACTGAAACTTTGCTTAACAAGTTTAATATCCTTATAAAAGATTGTGATTCGAAAAATGGCCTAAAAGGAAGAAACATGATACGTATTGCAATTAGGGATAAAAAGGATAATGATACATTGGTTCAAGCGCTATCAGCATTGTAAGTTATGATTGTAACTATTTGTGGAGGTGGGCATTTAGGGCATGTTTGTGCCGGATTCTTTGCTTCTCAGAAAGAAACAAAAGTTAGAATTCTTACTCGTAGGCCTCAATTATGGGCTGATACCATAGAGGTGACTGACCCGGAAGGAAAAGTGTTCTCCGGTAGGTTGGAATGCATTACTAGTAATCCGGCAGAAGCATTGACCGGCGCGGAAATAGCGCTTATCTGTTTGCCGGGTTTCTCAATAGCTGAAGAACTTGAAAAAATTAAGCAATATTTGTCACCATCGACTGCAGTAGGTACTGTGGTTTCAAGCACAGGATTTTTCTTTAGGGCATTTGAGATATTACCAAAGACACAGCCTCTGTTCGGTTTCCAGCGAGTTCCATTCATCAGTCGCACGAAAGAATACGGACACTCAGCGGACCTGCTTGGCTACAAGCCTTCGCTTGCGGTTGCAATAGAACAATGTGTGGATAAGGAAACTTTGAGAGCAGAACTTGAGACTCTCTTCAAATGTCCTGTCAACTTGCTTGAAAGCCACTTCGAGGTAAGCCTTACAAATAGCAACCCATTGCTTCATACCAGTCGGCTTTTTACCATGTGGAAGGGGTATTCAAAAGGTATAGTGTACGACAAGAACCCTCAGTTCTATTGCGATTGGAC
>CAZYFO010000188.1:0-1963 GCA_964646955.1 uncultured Bacteroidaceae bacterium
GACATGCATTCTCAAGTAGGCGGTGCAAGACATAATCGTCATCATAAAGGCACTCTTCCACTTTCAACAGGTGATTATCCTTAATGTCCTTTTCGGCAAAAACAAGTCCCACTATAGTCTCATTTCTCATAGCTACAGAAGCTACTCCTCCGAATGTATTATAGAAGTCAACGATAGTCCTGAAGTCAGAGATATCATGTTGTAAATAATTCTTTCTCTCGCTCATTTTTTTCGAGAAGAAATCATAGAGTTTAACATCCAAATCCTCACATCCCAAGATTGTGATGTTGTCATTTCCGTTCTTTTCAAAGTCCGAAGTGATAAATCGTGAAGTAGAACGCTTAAAACACGGAGCATAACCCAACTTTCCATAATAATTCCACAAGCCGTCATTAGCCGGTATAAGAGCAGAGAGAGATTTGCCGTCATTATACATTTTTTGATGCGTTTTTTTAAGCAGTTCTGTCATAATACCTTTCCCTCGATATTCTTCCAAAGTACAAGCGGCCGAGAGATATCCAACTTCATACATATTATCCCAGATATTAATGGAATAATCCAATATTTGCATGGCAGAAACTATTCTGCCGTCTCTGCTTTCGGTCACAGTATTCTCAAATGAATAACGATGTGAGAAATAGAATTTCACGAAAGAACTATCATCATCGAAAGAGAGTTGATATAGTCTTTTTACCTCCCAGCAATGAGAATCGATACATATCGGTATAGCTGTCAATTTTTCCATTATCATCTTTGGCTGATAAGACAGCTTCGCTTTACGCAGCCCCTCAATGCCCAAATCCTCCTCTCTATTGATATATATGAATCCTTCCGGCAAATGACTGCAAAACTCCTTATTAATCATGGCATAGGAACCTTCGAAATCAGGATTGGCCTTTTCTACACAAACATCAAATGTGACATCATTGATCATTGACCCGAACGTGAAAGCAACAATTTCATCTCCTACATACAATGCTCCTCCTATGATATCCAGCTCCTTCAGATGATTCAGGACATACTGTACCATCTTTCTCTCGTTCTCTATTGTTTGACGCTCTTTGCCGGATTTGGCCTCTAACCAACGATTCTCCATTTTCAAACAATCGGACACTATATCATCAGTAAGATTCACATAACGATAATCCGGATATTGAGCTGCAAACCTATTTGCGTGATTACGCTTTGGCTGGAGTTTTTTCCCTTTCAGTTCCGACAGATCCGAACGTAAGTAGATATAATCGGACACATCGCGGTCCGGCAAGAGTCTGAAGTAACCGGGCATATTATTTTCCAGAATCTTCGCATCCTTCTTCAACACACCGAACATGATTAAAGGTTTTCCCAGTGACTCCGCATCCTCTTGAAGCATTTTAAACGCTTCATTGTAATCACCTTTCCCTATTGGGGGCATATAGACCAATTGGTCGTTTACATAGAATCTAACAAATAACAGATCATCGCAAAATGCGACTTCGGTATTGTAAACAAAACTCCACCCGACCATATTTGCGAAACCGAGATCGCAATTCAAGGGTACTCCTTGCGGTACGCGACTTCTTACACTACTTAGGTCACCAGGTAATATCGGTCTGAATTCAATCATATATTATATTTTCTTTGTTAACGAAGCTTATCTTCGAGACTTCAGTCTCAAAGGTAATTTTTTTCTCTTTATTTTACAACTCAATTATCATAAGGTCATAATCTATGTTCGAAATCAGAAATAAAAAGAGTACTTTTGTGCCTCGAAAAGATTTTTAATAAAGTTGTATGGATTTGATAAACGAAATCATTGCGCGTGCCAAAGCAAATAAGCAGCGCATAGTACTTCCTGAAGGTACGGAAGAACGTACTCTGAAGGCAGCCGATAAGGTTCTCGCAGACGGTGTAGCGGATCTCACCATCATCGGAGATCCGATTGAGATAAGTTCTCTTTCAGCCAAATGGGGACTGACAAATA
>CAZYFO010000189.1:0-1938 GCA_964646955.1 uncultured Bacteroidaceae bacterium
ACAATGGGAAGTTAGTGACGCGCTTGATACAATAAATTATTCCTTTTTTAGTGCGTAAATCAGCTGATATTGCTTACCTTTGCACCAAAACAGACAGATATGACTATAAGAAGCTGGATAAAGCAACGTGAAATTGTAGGAAAACCTACATTTTCCATAGCAGACGTGAAGGAAGAATTTCCCAATACGTCTGTCAGGGTTATTGCATCTGAATTATATCGTTTGTCAAAGCAATCGATTATTGTATCTGTATATAAGTGCTTTTATACAGTAATACCGGTGCAGTATTCCGCCCGAGGGGTTGTTCCTCCTCTATACTATATCGACCAATTGATGTCCTATTTGGGTAAGCCCTATTATATAAGTCTGCTCAGCGCAGCAGAATTGCATGGCGCGGCACATCAAAGGCCGCAGAAGTTTTCAGTAACTAGCATATTACCTAAAGCAACTACTTCCAGCCGATATAACAATCAGTTAATGTGGAACTATCGTCGTGAGATACCTGAGAGCTTACTCATGCAAAGAAATTCAGAGACAGGGAGGGTTAGATTCTCTTCTCCGGAACTTACGGCTGTAGATTTAGTCCAATATAACCAATTGATTGGTGGGCTTTCAATGGCTGCAACTGTTTTAGAAGAACTTCTGGAATATACAGATTTCAACAGACAGTTCGAATCCCTACTTTCTGTAACCAATATCCCTACATTACAGCGATTGGGATATATTTCAGAAGTCATATTGGAAGAGACTGATCAGGCAAATACACTGTTCGGCCTTCTAAAATCAAGCAACAAACGAATGAAGAAAATTCCATTGGATTCTGACCATTCTACAGATGGATATCCAAGTGATAACCGATGGAATGTAATAGTAAATCAAACAATAGAACCTGACGACTTATGATAGATAGAGCATCAATACAGGAATGGAGCATTCAGGTTCCATGGAAAGAGAATGTACAGGTTGAGCAGGATTTGCTCATATCACGTGCGTTGGTCGCTATTTTCAGCGACGAGGTTTTAGCAAGCCAACTGGCGTTTCGTGGAGGTACAGCACTTCATAAACTCTATATGTCTCCACAACTAAGATATAGTGAAGATATAGACCTTGTCCAGATAACATCTGGCCCAATCAAGCCCATCATGTATCGTCTTGGAGAGGTCTTGAATTTTATGCCTGACCGTGTAACCAAGCAGAAACGTTACAATAACACTATGCTATTCCGCATGGAGTCAGAGATACCGCCAATTATGCCTATCCGCTTGAAACTCGAAATCAACTGTTTCGAGCATTTCAATGAAATGGGACTTGTAAAGCACCTATTTACAGTTGATAGCCAGTGGTTCAAAGGTTCTTGTGAAATCACCACCTATCATTTTGCCGAGTTGCTTGGCACAAAGCTTCGTGCTTTGTATCAGCGCAAAAAAGGACGTGATTTGTTTGATTTGTATGAAGCATTGACCAAGACAGATGTAAATTTGGATGATGTCATCCGTTGCTATCGAAAATATATGAGTTTCGTAGTTAACCAACCACCTACACATAAGCAATACATTCTCAATATGGAGGAAAAGATGAAAGATTCTGACTTCCTTGGCGACACACAATTGCTTATTCGTCCTGAAATGTCTTTTGATCCGGTTGAAGCATACGAATTGATTCGTGAAAAACTGATTGATAAGTTACTCAAGTAATTTCGGTTTGGCGCATGCGTGGCATTTTGAGCCGTTTCAGCTACGCATAGAATACCATCGCACGCTTGCACGAGCGCTCACCCTCTCCACAAGCTCTGTAGCCCACATTTGGAGTACTGAGTATTTTCCTCCTCCGCGTGTGAGCCCGAAAATCTGAAATTCCCTTCTGATGCTTTTGAGTGGGTTAAGTGGTAAAGTTAATTCACCGGATTGGCTGCTTTTTGTTCGGTAAGTTGGCATCGAA
>CAZYFO010000190.1:0-1928 GCA_964646955.1 uncultured Bacteroidaceae bacterium
CGTGAAAACATTGTGGTTATTGCCGATGAGGCACACCGCACTCAATACGGATTCAAAGCAAAAACCATTGACGATAAAAATGAGGCAGGTGATGTGATCGGTAAAAAGATAGTTTACGGTTTTGCCAAGTATATGCGTGATGCTTTGCCAAATGCTACGTATTTGGGTTTCACAGGCACACCCATTGAAAGTATCGACGTAAATACTCCAGCCGTTTTTGGTCATTACGTGGACATCTATGATATTGCGCAAGCGGTTGAAGATGGCGCAACGGTCCGTATTTATTACGAGAGTCGTCTGGCAAAAGTAAATCTGAGCGAAGAGGGTAAACAATTGGTAAATGACTTGGACGATGAGTTAGACCAGGAAGATTTAACCGATACCCAAAAAGCTATAGCCAAGTGGACGCAATTAGAGGCGTTGGTAGGTAGCGAAAACCGAATTGCTCAGATTGCTAATGATATTATTGAACATTTCGGACAACGGCAAGCCGTATTTGAGGGTAAAGGAATGATTGTTACCATGAGCCGCCGCATTGCCGCCGATTTGTACGAGGCTATCATAAAAATAAAACCTGAATGGCATTCCGATGAACTGAGCAAGGGTGTTATTAAAGTGGTAATGACTTCATCATCGTCTGATGGGCCAAAGATTTCAAAACATCATACATCCAAAGAACAACGCCGTTCATTAGCCGAACGCATGAAAAATCCAGATGATGAACTAAAACTGGTTATAGTTCGGGATATGTGGCTTACAGGTTTTGATGCTCCATGTATGCACACCCTTTACATAGACAAACCTATGAAGGGCCATAATCTGATGCAGGCTATCGCAAGGGTGAACCGTGTTTACAAAGATAAACCGGGAGGTTTAATTGTAGATTATTTGGGTATAGCCTCTGACCTGAAAAAAGCGCTTTCGTTTTATTCTGATGCAGGAGGAAAGGGTGATCCTACTATTTTACAGGAGCAGGCCGTTCAGTTGATGTTGGAAAAAATAGAGGTAGTCTCAAATATGTATCATGGGTTTGCCTACGAAGATTATTTCCAGGCAGGTACTTCGCAAAAACTATCTATGATTTTGGCCGCCGAAGAACATATATTAGGTTTGGAGGACGGTAAAAAAAGATATATAAATGAGGTTACAGCATTGTCAAAAGCATTTGCCATAGCTATTCCGCATGACCGGGCGATGGAGGCCAAAGATGAAATTTCATTCTTCCAGGCGGTAAAAGCACGTTTGGCGAAATTCGATGGAACAGGAGCCGGTAGAACCGATGAAGAGATAGAAACCACCATCCGTCAGGTAATTGACAAAGCATTGGTAAGTGAAAAAGTAATTGATGTTTTTGATGCCGCAGGTTTAAAGAAGCCGGATATTTCAATCCTTTCAGAAGATTTCCTTATGGAACTTAAGGGGATGGAACACAAGAATGTTGCTCTTGAAGTATTGAAAAAATTACTCAACGATGAAATCAAATCAAGGGCGAAAAAGAATCTGGTGAAGAGTAAAACTTTAATGGAGATGTTGGAAAACGCCATTAAAAAGTATCATAATAAAATTCTGACAGCAGCCGAAGTAATCGAAGAACTGATAAAGCTAAGCAAAGACATTGTTGAGATGGACAGTGAAGCCAAAGCGATGGGTTTGACTGATTTTGAATATGCTTTTTATACTGCAGTTTCGAACAACGATAGTGCAAGAGAACTTATGCAAAAAGAGAAGTTGCGTGAATTAGCCGTTGTCTTGACTGAAACCATAAGGCAAAACGCTTCGATTGACTGGACAATAAAGGAGAGTGTAAAAGCCAAATTGAAGGTAGCCGTTAAAAGATTACTTCGTAAATACGGCTATCCGCCCGATATGCAAATGTTAGCAACCGAGACCGTGCTCAAGCAGGCTGAAATGATTGCTAATGAATTGAC
>CAZYFO010000191.1:0-1887 GCA_964646955.1 uncultured Bacteroidaceae bacterium
CGATAACGGCATTTCAGTCTGTTAGCCTGATAGGTATCGAAGTTTGAAACCGATGAGACTTCAAGCCAGCGTTTCTGAGCTTCCGAATAGACTTCGAAGTCGAAACATGATGCGGCAGTAAAGCTCATATCGCCTCCGCATAGGTGAAGGATACGGTAGGGTAGTTCCAGCTTCTTGAGCAGTCCCTCCACATGATCAAGCATCTCCTGATGGCTCTGCTTGCTGTGTTGAGGTGTATCGATACGAACCAATTCAACCTTTGAGAACTCATGCAGACGATTCAGGCCTCTCACATCCTTACCATATGAACCGGCTTCGCGGCGGAAGCACTGTGTGTATGCACAGTTCATGATAGGAAGCTGTTTTTCGTCAAGTATTACATCACGGTAGATGTTGGTGACAGGAACTTCGGCGGTAGGAATCAGATAGAGGTCATCCACTTCGCAATGATACATCTGGCCTTCTTTGTCAGGCAGCTGACCTGTGCCATAACCTGAATCCTGATTGACTACGGTAGGAGGCATAATTTCAGTATAGCCTGATTTTTGAGCTTCGTCCAAGAAAAAGTCAATGAGTGCACGTTGCAATCTGGCACCCTTACCTATATATACCGGGAAACCGGCACCTGTAATCTTTACTCCTAGCTCCCAATCTATGATGTTGTATTTCTTTGCCAACTCCCAGTGTGGAATAGCATCAGGAGATAGTGTAGGGATATTCTCTACGATCTTTGTTATCTCATTGTCATTTGCATCGCGACCTTCGGGAACGTCATCATAAGGAAGGTTTGGAACGGTATAGAGGATGGCCTGTATGTCCTTTTCGGCAGAGGTCATGGACTCTTCGAGCTGTTTGTTGCTCTCTTTGAGTTGAGCTACTTCTGACTTAACTTTCTCTATTTCGGCATTATTACCTGCTTTCATGAGAGAGCCAATGCTGGCGGCCATTTTTTTGCTTGCAGCAAGATTCTTATCCAACTGTGCCTGGGCTTTCTTTCTGGCTTCGTTCAGCTCAAGAACTTTTCCAATAACAGCCTCAGCGTTTTGGAAATGCTTCTTATTCAGACCGGCAACTACTGCCTCTGTCTGTTCTGTTATCTGTTTGAGTGTAAGCATTGGAATGTGTTACATTTATTTATTAACAAAAAAGGCCCACTGCTGTGAGCCTTTCTTTTTATGTTTTGCTTTTAGGCTTCAACTCCCTCTTGAGGGATGACTGAAACATAGCTTCTGTCCTTACGACCTTTCTTGAACTGAACTGTTCCATCAACAAGAGCGAATAGAGTATGGTCACTTCCCATGCCCATATTTTCACCCGGGTGATGTACGGTACCACGCTGACGTACTATGATGTTACCGGCTTTTGCAAACTGTCCACCCCAAATCTTAACGCCAAGACGTTGGCTAGCTGACTCACGGCCGTTCTTAGAACTACCCACACCTTTTTTATGTGCCATATCTTCTGATTTTTAAGGGTTATGCTACTACTTCTTTAACAAACAATTCGGTAAACTGCTGACGATGACCGTTGAGCTTACGTGAACCTTTTCTACGCTTTTTGTGGAAGACTAAAACCTTATCACCTTTTACAAGTGCTGATTTAACTTCACAAACTACCTTTGCACCCTCAATGGTGGGAGTGCCTATGGCGATTTTGCCATCCTTGTCTGCAAGAAGAATCTTGTCAAACTCTAATGTTGCACCTGCTTCAACTTCCTGAATGTGGTGCACGAACAACTTCATTCCCTGTTCAATCTTGAACTGTTGTCCCTGAATTTCTGCGATTACGTACATTTATTTCGCTTATTATTCGTTTTTCCGTGGGGTGGACTGCCTACCGGCTGACTCTTTTCTAACCTCTGCGGACTAAATCGGCGCGAAGTTACAC
>CAZYFO010000192.1:0-1881 GCA_964646955.1 uncultured Bacteroidaceae bacterium
GTGGATTGAGTTATTCTCATTCTCCGGAGAATCTTTATGCTCCCATAAGATATGTATTGTCTTTGGGTGGTAAGCGTATAAGACCTACGTTACTAATAATGTCGTATAATCTTTATGCCGATGACATCGAAACAACTTTTGATGTTGCTACGGCAATGGAAATATTCCATAACTTCACTCTCTTGCATGATGATGTGATGGACAAAGCCGATATGAGAAGGGGGTATCTTACGGTTCATAAGAAATGGAATGAGAATACTGCGATATTATCCGGGGACGGGATGCTGGTGTTAGCATATAGATATTTGTCAATGACAAAACCTGAATATCTGAAAAAAGTCTTAGATTTGGCGAATGATACCTTTTTAGGCATTACCGATGGACAGCAGTACGATATGGATTTTGAGTCTCGGACGGATGTTTCCATATCGGATTATCTCGAAATGATTAGACTTAAGACCTCTGTCCTATTAGCGGCATGTTCAAAAATGGGAGGTATTTTAGGCGGGGCTTGTGAAGAAGATACAAACCATCTCTACAGATTCGGTGAAAAAATCGGATTGGCATTTCAACTTCAAGACGATTTGCTGGATGTATATGGAGATTCGAAAATATTCGGAAAAAAAATAGGTGGTGATATTGTTTGTAATAAAAAGACGTATCTTTATATCATCGCTCGTCAATTAGCTGATGATGATGGACAGAAAGAGTTTGACAAGTGGGCTGAATATAATGGTGAAGATGAAGAGGCAAAGATTTCCGGAGTCCGTTCAGTTTTCGATTCCGTTAATGTTAAGGGGCTGACTGAAAATAGGATAGAATTATTATTTGAGGAAGCGATAAATGAGTTGAATATGGTGAGCGTAAGTTCTGAACGTAAACAGGAACTTGTGATATTTGCCCATGGTCTTATGAATAGAGTCATTTAATAACAAGTAATATGCCTTACAGAAGATTACCTAACACTGACAAAGCCAGGATAAGGTCTTTGGAAGCCACAATACGAAAGATGAGAGACAGTTATTGTTACGCTCCGGTTATCTCTCCCGATTTGTTGTCAAAGGCAGAAAAGAAACTGTTGCAATTTAGAGAGGCTTCTGAAAGATATCTCAATTGTTTGCAGATACAGATAGATTTCTCAAAATCAGATGCTTATCAGAGCAAATTGAAGAATGCAAAGATGTTTACATCTCATTTTCTCATTGTTTTGGGTATGTGTGTCAAACGAGGAGAGATAAAGCCTTCTGATCTCTCTTATTATTCATTGTCCGAGGATAATCTTGATATGCCTGATCTTTCGAGCGATATTTCGGTCCTCCGTTGGTCTGAGAATGTTATTAGGGGAGAAAAACTCAGAACAGGCAATAGAGGTGTTCCAATTTATAATCCTACAATAGCCAAGGTTATAGTTCATTATGATCTCTTTAATGAACAGTATCAAAAGCAGTGTATGCTCAGACAGAGTACTGATGAGAGTCTGACGGTGGTTTCTCTTTTAAGACCTCAGATGGATGAAGTTATTTTGGAGGTCTGGAATTCTATTGAAAGTTATTTTGGTGAATTGCGAGGTGAGGCCAAGATTAAAAAATGCCAGGAATACGGATTGATTTATTACTATAGAAAAGGTGAGACGCCTGATTGATACTCATTGTCATATATTTGTGGAGGACTTTCAACAGGACTTGAAAGATGTTGTTGGACGTGCTAAAAATGTAGGTATAAGTAAATTATTTCTTCCTAATATTAATCCCGATACTATTGATCCCATGCTTGAGATCTGTGATATGTATCCGGGATTTTGTTTTCCTATGATTGGACTTCATCCTACGGATTTGTCAGAAGATTATCATCGGCAGTTGGAAATTATTAAAAAGAAACTTG
>CAZYFO010000193.1:0-1874 GCA_964646955.1 uncultured Bacteroidaceae bacterium
GGGTTGTCATTCCGTCCACTATCACACCATCATCTTTAAGACCCTATACCGTGACCGAAATTGCAGAAGAAGCATTTCACGATTTCAAAAAACTGAAATCAGTCACTATTCCCGGCAGCATAACCTCAATAGGTGAACACGCATTCAGAGGCTGCCCTTTAGACACAATAACGCTGTGTTCTCTCCAGCCTATCGTTTGCCCTGATAATGCGTTCGACGAATCCGTCTATAAAAATGCCGTTCTTAATGTTCCAAAAAAATGGAAGCAGAGAAAGGCTGCCGGAACAGCTTCAGCCTGGGGCAGATTCAGAACTGTCAGACGCTACTGATACAACACTGTTCTGCATAGCTAATAATAGCCTAAAGCATTCTATAACAACAACAATGAAGAACGTTTTTCAAGAATCTTTGAAAAGCTTTCTTCATTGTCATTACGGGTAGAGATTAACTAGTTACGTCCGGAATGTCCGGATCATCTTAGGTGAGGGGGCAGGCGGATTTCATGGTGCCGGTGTTTCCATTCACTAAGGAGATGCGTGACATCTGGTTTCTCAGCTTCTTGCTCTGACGGAACTTCACTGCTACTCTTACTACTGCGCCTATGCCGGCATTGTCGATTGTATCGGCAGCTCTTGCTTTTGCGGAGATGTAGAACGTGCCTAAACGGCCGAGTTCTAAGCTGTGACCATTGCAGACGAACTGTTCTATCTGCTGGGTGATGGCGTAGAAGGCGGCGGCCATGTTGGCCTTGGAGATGCCGCTGTTTTCAGCGGCCAGATTGATCAGGTCATCCTGACTCAGGGTGGAATAGCGCACTGCTCTGGTGACGTACTTGTCTGCATCGAACAATGCAAAATGTTTCTTGCTGGTAATAACTTGGATCTTAGCCATAGTTTTTCTTTTGGTTTTAGTTTATGAAAATTGTGTGCCGGCGGCTGGTTCCTTACCGCCAAAAAACAAATATACGAAAAGAAATCGATAGTTGTACACCTAAAAATCACGTTGTGAGGGTAATTACCTCCACAACGTGATTTTCACAGTAACAGTGCGCTATTACTGTCGAAACAGTGCACAGTTACCGTCGTATCAGTGCGCTGTTTTCAAGATAATACTTAACAAATACGACGGTTACTGTGCACTAATTTTTCGGAAATTGTACACACTTACTTAAAAGAGTGTGCACGTGCATTTGAAAAACATTCCTGTTCGGAAGGTAATTACCACCGTAACACTCAGGATTCTTGTACGCGAATCACCTTAATCACAAATATCACCGGATTTTTTAGAGAATCAACCTTTGACTTAGATCTGACGTTTCCCATCTGTCGGAATGCTTCAAACGAATCGAATCATCACAAACAGCAGAACTGTGCATATCAAACGAATCCGATGGCCGGCGATCGGTTACCGAAATGCGCCAAACGAATCGAATCGCGGCAAACGGCTGAACTGCGCTTTCCAAACGAATCGTTTGAAACATCCTCGCCGTCCATTGCACTCCTTTCTGCAGCATTTGAGATAACAGGTCACTCGTTACATACCAGGTCTTTTAGGGTGGCGTCCATCTGTATGCTGTCGCAGTTTATTGAGGAGAGCAGTTCTTTTCCTTTGGAGGTCAACGAAAAGAACATTGAGCGCTTGTCAGTAGCACTCAATGTCCGCTTAACCAATTGTTTTTTTTCTAATGAAGCAATTACTTTTGATGTATTTGATGGGGTGAGGCCCAATAGCTCGCCTAATTCTCCTGCTGAGAGTTTACTGACATTTTTCAGCGAACAGAGGGCCATACCCTCATTCAGGCAAATGCCATAGCGTTCAGCAAAATGTTGCTCGAACGCCATGACACTTCTTTGAATATCTCTTATTTTACATAA
>CAZYFO010000194.1:0-1867 GCA_964646955.1 uncultured Bacteroidaceae bacterium
ACATCGTTGAGTCAGTAAAGATACTACCACTCATCATTGAAGACAGTGTTAATATTCCTGAGATTTTTCATATTGAGAAAAAAGATGGCGTAATTCTTGCAAATGGAAAACAATATCAAAACCGCTTTCTCTTCGACGAAAAAGGACAATATATAGCAAGTTTATGTAAAGTTATTGGTCACGACAAAGATAAACGCAATAAATACAGTGGAAATTGCCAATATTCTCATCTATCTTGTATTGACCATTACAATAAAGCCATAGTTATGACTGATGGTGATGGTTGTTTCATCCGCACATTTTCATATTCAGGCAAGTCGTTGAATAAAAAGACCTCAAATTTTATGAGCGAACAAGCCATTCTGAGTATAAGAAACGGACTGGTACACATTCTCAATGGGTATTATACTGATGCTGCCAAAATGCTACCAGAAATGAATTATATTCCTGATTCGGTGTACAAAGGTTCAATCGTAATATCCAAAAAAAACAAAATAATTCAATCTATCCCAAGATCAGAATGGATGTATCCAATAAAATCAGTCAATGTATCTGAACTATCCAAAGAGTACCTTTTGCATTTTTACGCCGGAGATACCATTTATGCTTTGAACAAGAGAAGTGCCAAAATACAATCCAAATACATAATAGATTTCGGTACTAATAAGTATCCAGAACGACTTAACAATATGTCTAATGGCAAATTGTGGCCATATATTCGCGCTCACCAAGAAAACGCAGGTTATGTAAACTCTGTGTTTGCTACTAACGGAAACATTTACTTCAGTTATTGGCACAAAGGTATGTATCGAGATTTTATTTATAACACAAAAAATGGGGAGTCTATTAACGGAACAATAGAATATGACCTATTTGATGATAGCGATATACATCTGGTCGGAACAACACCTGAGAGTTTTATTTTTGTAGTTTCGAATCCCGCAGACCTGAAACTGACAGAATCCGGAAAACAATTAATGTCAAGCAGCGATATCGCAAAGTTTGAATCTATTGACAGTAAAGCAGAATATATGATTGTAGAAATTACTCTCAAAGAGCAGTTTTGACTCCGAAAATATCCGGAAATACGGTTTAATTGCCAATAGTGTTGTTATAGGCATTTTAGTTCTATAAATACCTCTAAACTTGAGTTGACATAATAATCTCCATAACCTCGAGAATAAGACGATGGTTATGGAGATTATATTTAGTATCCTATCAAGACGGTTCTATTTGTGCAACAATATACAGGCACCACCACCGGGAGCTAAATGAAGCGTAATGCTCTCTTTTGCAGTAACACTTCGTTCTGATACACTCAAAGTCTCACGATTAGTCAAATAGTGCGTGTCTGCGGCATCTTCAGAGATCTCTACTGTCCATTTTCCTTTTCCAAGGAAGCTCAACGGTAACTCAATAGTACGAGACTCTTCGTTGGTAGCTGCACCTACCAGAATTCGGCCATCGGCTGCTTGACGCATCATAACAATGTATTCTCCTATCTCTCCGGCCAGCGTACGGCTCTCTGCCCATGGCATTTTTTGTGCTGAAAGATAGCGAAGCAATGACGGATATTTCTTGTAGTATTCCGGAATATCCGGAATAATGGTAGCTCCGGAATATGTAATAAGTGTACGGGCTGCCTCGCTGCATACCGTCGATGGTACCTCCTGATTATTGTCAACACGTGTGGTACGTCCCTGACGCAAGTCAAAGAAGCCGTTATTCATATCTATAGGACCGGCTATCATGTTGACAAAAACCGATGTGACAAAGGTCTTGGGATAGAACACTTGACGACCATCCAACTGTGCCTTACAGAACTCACGGGTGATGGCATTGGGCCATGTACGCATCTGTCCGTAAG
>CAZYFO010000195.1:0-1832 GCA_964646955.1 uncultured Bacteroidaceae bacterium
AACATTGTAAATCCGTCATTTTGCAACCTTTTGCGAAAGTCAGCATATGCTTTCTTATCTTTCTTCGTTTCAGTTGGCAAATCAAAAAAGACGAGTATCCACATAATCCTATATTCGCTAAAACGTTCCATCTCATATCTCAGGATAAACTATTTTTCTCAGTTCACCACTGAAGCATTTATACAGAGATGCTGTGGTTTGTCCAACAGCTATCATGAGAGGACTACGTTGACCATCAATAACAACATCTAGAACAGGAATTGAAAGCATCTCACGTTTCATATCGGTTGTAATTTCTGATATATCGGCTCCGGATTTCATGATATTCACAACAAGAATATCAACATAAGGTCTGTATGGCTCCATAATATCATCCGCAAGACAATATGCGTTGTATTTATTATGATGATGTATTCCCAATGTCGGTAACAAACCACTCACTACCAATGCACGTGCTACCACTGCCCTAAGTATGGCATAACCATAATTCAGTAGGTTGTTAGGGGAATCTGCCTCTCTACCTCTTGTGAAATCTAGAATTATAGGGAACAGAGTTTTCCAATAATATGCTGCTGCACGAGCTTCCAGATTATCACTATCTCCACTTTTTACATCTGATGCCCAAGCCAACATATTTTTTGCAGGCTCTCCAGTCACCTGGGTTAGCACGGCAGCTTGATTTCTGATTTTATACTGCACCGTCTGCTGCCAAAGTTGTTTCTGTAGCGGAAGCGATGCATCAAGTTGATCTCTAAAACGTTCGTTTTGAATGGTATTTCCACAAAGTGGCAACAATAATCCCACAGGAAGGTGTGAACTATCGCAAGTTATTACAGCACAATTATTATCCAAAAGAGCCTCAAGAACGCCCTGTGTAACAGTAATCTGTTTATTATCTAAGACTAAAACTCCAATATCCTCTATCGGAATGGTGGTCGTGACCGATTGCTTAAACGATTCCGGCAAATCAGTTTTTTCGACTTCCGGCAACTTTATGACCAACTGTGCATTTTTCAAAGACAAGTAGGCCGGATTACTGAAACACAACGTTCGTTTAATCATAAGCTTCAGGAGTTGTTTTCATCATTTTCTTCGGAATCTTCAGAATTCTTAGAATTAGGCAAGAAGTTCTTGTGAGAAACCACGCTCCTACCCAACTCTTTTTCAGTCTGTTTTCTTGCGATTCCTGCCACATTTCCACCTCGTTTGGCGACCTTCTTGCTTTCGTCAAACGTTTCGGGCTGTTCCTTCTCCGAAATTTCGGTAGTAACTCGTTCTCCCAGCATAGTGAAGATCAGTTCCAGGTCGTCCATGTGGTCACGCAGATTCTGATTTTTCTTGGTAAGTCCTTTCACCTCTTTATATTGTGTTGGAGTCAAACCGAAGGTTGCTTTCGATATCTCTGCTGTCAGAATAGAGTAATCTTTCTCTTCTGTAATACCTCGTTTTTTCCATTCGTCAGTAAGATTCTGACGAATAGCAATTCCACGCAACCGCTTATCTATCCAATCTTTTGGATAACCTTTCTGCTCATACAGCATTTTCATGCGTTCCTGAGCTAATTCCGGATTCTCAATTTCTAACATTCTTTCGTAACCCACACTTGCTAACCATTGTTTGAAAGGTTCAGCCTTAGGAGAAGGAATTGATTGAATAATTCGTAATAAGCCTTTGACATTAGCTGCTTGAACTTTTCTTTTCTTTCCATCTAAAGCCACCATTTCAATGGGGGTACAAATTGTACCCCAGTTGAAATTCAAACCTTCATCTCTCACCCGCATTTTTTTAATGTATTGCTTCGGGTCTGAACTATCAGTCAATGCTTCTACAAC
>CAZYFO010000196.1:0-1826 GCA_964646955.1 uncultured Bacteroidaceae bacterium
ATTTTCGAATCACGCTGTATGACCCATTTGCAGCTGCCGCTAAGTCAATCCCAAATACAAGCTTATCTTGTTCACCGGCATAAGGCTCAACAAATTTAACCTGGTATTTTTTCATTTCAACACTATCTACTTCAATCTCCAGATCGTACACACAATTACAATTACATAGAGCTGCCTCTTCAAATTCCTCAATCATAATAGTATCACCTTTCAATTCGATTTCGCAGTACAAACTGTCAGGACAACAATTAAAACCGGCGTTGATATGCTTCAGTGTCAGTCTTCTCGTTTCATCATCATACGAGTAATCAACACGCGAAATGCTGTCAGGAACCTCATCTGCAGGAGCATCCAATTTTATACTACCCTTGCATGGTGAATTACTAATCAATTGTCCGCTAATCACCTCTTGAATATCACCATTCCCTTGATTACCATCATTGCCTTTTTCCTCGCAACATACTATGTTTAGCCCAATAAAAGTGACTACCAATAGTGAATAAACTACTTTTTTCATTTCATATTTGTGTTTATAGTGAATATTATATTAAATCGCTAATTTCCGGAAATCTTGCTTCTCTGTCTAATAATATTTTAATAAACTAGAATAGTTAATTACCTTATTATGTTTTATATACCACAGAGTCAAATGTAGGAATTGTTTTCTAATATGCACTATTTTAGTATGTTTTTTATGTATCGCCGGTGGATTCCAGCAGTGCATCAACAATAGCCACATCGGCTGCAGCCCAATCCAAGGACCTCAGTTCGGCGGCATCCAACCACCTGTGGCCCACATGCTCATTCATGCGGAAACGGTCTGTGGAGACACTGCACAGGTATGCTGCTAGGGTAATCCCAAAGTCCGGGTATTCGTGATGGACGGTCACCAAATGCCTTTCGATGCTTATCGGATAGTCCATCTCCTCCAACAGCTCCCGCATCAGGGCCTGCGGCTCCATCTCCCCACTCTCCACCTTGCCACCGGGAAACTCGTACTTGTTTGAAGTATAGTCAAACCGCGTCTTGCCTTTCTGCATGCAGAGGTACTTTCCGTTGTGGCGGATTACTGCTGCTACTACGTTGTATTGGTTCATCTAACTAACTGCTTATTTTAGCCTATGGCTTTTAATTTGCCGACAAAGCTAATAATATTGTTTCGTTTTACAGACCTTGGACGAAAATGGGCTAAGACAATAAAGTAGTCAACCTAAATCAGGAAACTACAATCTCTGAAATTCCAACGTAATCACGATTTATGTTATGGGCTACAAATGCTCTGTACCAAACGACGTCACAAGGCCGGCAGCCCTGACAGGTCCGAAACTTCAAAAAACATCCGTGCATACCCCAAATCGTTCTTTCTACTATCATTGGATTCGATTGATGATTCAGAGTTTCAGTTACGTATCAAACGATTCGAATGGTGACTACCGAGCACCAGTAGTACATCAAACGATTCGTTTCATCACAGATCGGTAACCAACAGAATCAAACAAAATAATGCCAAACTCATCGTCTTAAATCACAACACGACCGTTTTCGAATGATCATAACGCACAGTTCTGACAACATCGTTAGATTTAATTGGACCAAAAAAGCGGATTTCTAAGAACACAAATAAATTTGAAGCCCATCACAGAAAAACTTTGCACATAAACAAAAACAAGATACATTTGCAAAACAAAAAAATAAACACAGCTATGAATAAAACAGTAAAGACCGTTCTATTACTACTCTCTCTATGTACGATAACAGCACAAGCTATTGAGTTGGACACGTTGTATTATGACAAATACAGAAAAGGTGTCGACGCTCAGGTTTTC
>CAZYFO010000197.1:0-1782 GCA_964646955.1 uncultured Bacteroidaceae bacterium
TCACATACCTCACAAAGAAAGAACTACAGGCTATCGCACAGCATTGGAACGTAGAGCTAAAATAAGTAAATACAGAAGAAAAATTTGACAAAGAAAGTGGTTCGGAATCTCGAACCACTTTCTTTAATGACTATCAAGTCTTACTTGAAAAGAGTCTGTTTAGTTTTAGTATTATCGCTCATCCATATTTTGGTGAAAAGGGTCAAACTAAATCGGCTGCGGGGGTCTCGCACGGTCGGATTTTCCAGACACTCACTACTGTTCTTCGAATATTATATCTTGCCCGGGTGTGTCAGCATTATTTGAAGCAGCGAAATAAAGCTTGAAACTAACCGGGATACTATACAATATACGGCAGGGTTCTCCCTTATATTTTCCCGGAGTCCATCTGGGCATTGTTGATATTAACCGGATGGCCTCAGCATCAAACGGACGCGATTTGATTGAGTCCGCTGGGTCCATCATGAATGTTACTCTGCTCACAATCTTTGGATTGGAGATGGAGCCATTCTTTTCAACAATGAACTGTACAATAACCCTGCCCTGAACACTGTCTTTAAGAGCATCCTCGGGATATATCATATTATTATGAATATATTCTAGCAAGGCCTTCGAGCCACCTGGAAATTCAGCTGGAATTACAGGACTATCAATATTGCAAGTATCTATTATTACTCCACCCAGAATACTAGATTCTCCAAATTGCACGGCTGCGTTGTTTTGGGCAGTTATAGTATGAGCCATAAGAATACAAAATAACACACTGCAAATTAAGGATGATAAATGATTATTTTTTGCACAATGTTTCATAGCTACACATAATTAAATATTATAAATCTCTATCAAAGTATCTTTAAACTGCTCTTCTGCAAAATAACATACAATTATTGCTCCCACCAAATTTATTTCAGTGTTTTGCCGTTTCTCTCCTCTCCGTGTCTACTTTTTTAGCAGTAGCACAAACATTTTCATTTATTTGTTTTGAAAATGCTTTAAAATTGTACCTTTGAACCCTCAATATCGTTGAAGGTTAAAAGATACTCATTTGAAAATCAGATAGACGGACATGACATTTGAATATTTTGTTGCTTACTTTTTCGTATTATTTGTGGCGACTATCATACCGGGGCCTAATTCCTTGTTGGCCATAAACCATGGTGCAAATCATGGAATAAAACGAACCGTTTACAGTGGTCTGGGCAATCTTATTGGAAATCTTCTGATGGCCTTAGTATCCATATTAGGGTTGGGGGCAATACTATTGGCATCAGGAGTAGTATTCACCATCATCAAATGGGTAGGAGTGGCCTATCTCGTTTACATCGGGATAAGACTAATATTAGAACCCGTCCCTGAAGAGCAGGCTGAAGAAACAGACCATAAACCGATAGTTCGGAAAGGTAAAGACCGATTGTTTTTGGACGGCTTTATTATCGCGGTGGGCAATCCGAAAGGTATACTGTTTTTTACCGCCTTGTTTCCGCAGTTTATCGATATAAGTTCAGCCACAGTAGGAACTTTCATGATAGTATTTGCAACACTTGGCATTGTTGCCTTTGGATGCTATATGTTATATGCCGTCTGTGGTGTAAAACTGAACAGATTGTTTAGACTTCAATCATTTAGAAAAAAATTCAATAAGATAACCGGCTCCATCTTCATCGGCACAGGTTTGATATTGGCATTCTCCAAGAAATAAAGCGAAATCTGCAGTTCAAATAAACAGGAATATATACCTTTGCATCACTGAAATAATATTGAGATCGTGAAGACCGTATTGAA
>CAZYFO010000198.1:0-1772 GCA_964646955.1 uncultured Bacteroidaceae bacterium
GGCTATCAGCGCTAGTACTCATTGGCGGAGTAAAAGCGCTGATAGCCTTTAGCGGTGCTCCCCACAAACCAGGGACCAACCATACTGCAAAACCCAAAGAGACGACAGCTCCCAGCACACTCCATTTGCCTGGTCTCACCTTTTCTGATTTATGGGAAAAACGTATAATACCCAACAGATAAAGGCCCAAGACAAAAGCCATCAGTAACCATAGAAGAACAAACAAATCACGCGGCAGTATACCCCAACCGTATGCCATATCGGCTACAGAGAGGAATTTAAGTGAAAAAGCCAACTCTATAAAACCCAGAGTGACCTTTACCTTATCCATCCATGAGCCCGATTTGGGAACATTCTTCAACCATCCCGGGAACATGGCAAACAGCGTAAAAGGCAATGCCAACGCAAGTGAGAAACCCAACATTCCGATCATTGGCCTCATAATGCCTCCGCTTGAGACAGCATCAACTAAAAGAAATCCAATAATAGGTCCCGTACATGAGAAGGAGACCAAAGTCAGGGTGACAGCCATCAGAAATATCGATGCAAAACCTTTTCCAGAACGTGATTTATTACTGGCACCGGTACTCCATGATGATGGAAGTGTCAACTCAAATGCGCCGAAGAAAGATATTGCAAAAAACACTAATATGGCAAAGAATATCAGGTTTGGAATAGCATTTGTTGACAATGCATTCAACGCGCTTGCACCAAATATCAGAGTCACCAAGAGACCCAAACCCACATAAACCACAATAATCGACAGGCCGTATAATATGGCATCCCGTATGCTCTCGCGCTTAGTTCCTGCACGTTTGATAAACATACTGACCGTCATCGGAATAACAGGCCAGACACATGGTGTCAGAAGTGCCAACAACCCTCCCAAAAAGCCTGCCAGAAGAATGCCTAAGATGCTTTTTGTCTTTACAGACGATTCACTGTCCATTACCAGTAGACTCTCGGTAACAGGTTTCCATAGAGCCTCATCATAACCGTCAATCACTGACAAGTCGGAACCCACATCAGAATCTTTAGTTTTAAGGATATCCACCGAAGCGTCAGGACCGTTATACATAAATTCCACCCTTTGTGGCGGTAGACAACTCTTATTGTCACATGCTCCGTAAGTAAAAGCACCTTTCAGTACATAATCATCTGAAGAGACCTTGATATTCTGATAGAAACGGACTTTATTCTCAAAATAACGCACCTCAATCTCAAAAAGCTGGTCCATCATAGCATGCTCCTCACCCTGGAAGAGCAGTTCTCCATCAGCTATTGCTCCAGTGATAGAGTCGAATTCAATGGATGCGGATGTTGGTCCGTCTGACGGTAATCCGGTAGAATACACATGCCAACCGTCAGCAATTGAGAGATCAAAATAGAGTCTGACACTATCATTGGCAATATTTTCGATACCTGCTTCAGCCTTAACGGGTTTATCGGCCTGACTTCCTAAAGGTGAAGACAATAAAAGAGTAAGAAGTGAAATTAGAAAAATCATATGGCTCTAATTATTTTCTTACAAATGTACTAAGAAGTTATATTGTATTTGTACTGAACGCATATTTATTGTCTCTTACATTTTTGCCTGGAGTGATTTTTTTGAAGCAACTTCATAAACATTTAATAATAGTCCACAGAAATCTATATCTTCGCATAATGAATTCAAACTTATCAAAATGAAAAGTATTAGAATTGTCAGTATATTATTATCAGTTTTATTTATGGCATCAGCCTGCTCAACAAATCAAAAGAAAGACGCCGTT
>CAZYFO010000199.1:0-1764 GCA_964646955.1 uncultured Bacteroidaceae bacterium
TATGAATAAGTTCAGATTTCTGATTTTTCTTTTGGGATTTTCTGCATCTCTAAGTACATTGCAGTCCTGTATTGACGATGATGATTCCGTTGATCCATTGAGCCGACCTACCGCATTGGTTACTGTTCGACCTTTGCAAAATAATTCATTCGAATTGCAGTTGGACAATACCACAAAACTTCGTCCTACCAATATGAGTTCATCACCATTTGGAAATAAGGAAGTACGTGCATTGGTAAACTACACTGAAGAAGGCGGTAATGAAACGGATAATGTCCGAAATGTACATATCAATTGGATAGATAGTATCAGAACCAAGAAGCCTGTCCTAAGTCTTGGAGATGAAAACGATGCAAAATACGGAAACGATGCCATTGAAATCGTAAGAGACTGGGTGACGATAGCCGAAGACGGATACCTGACCCTGCGAATTCGTACTCTATGGGGAATAACAGATACACCGCATGTCATCAACCTGCTTACAGGTGTAAACCCCGACAATCCGTATGAGCTGGAACTGAGACATGATGCAAAAGGAGATGCAGGTTTCCGTATGGGCGATGCCCTGATTGCTTTCAATCTCAATGATCTGCCACGTGGAGACAATTCCGAGATTAAGATAACACTCAAATGGCGATCCTTCTACGGAAATAAATCCGCTGATTTTGATCTGTATCTTCATCCAATCTCCATTGCTCTTGATCTTTCCGAGAAAGTGGAATATAACAGATTTGTAAGATAAAATTAAAACGGATTATTTGGAGTTCGCTTCATTCCAATCGGGGGAAGAAACTATGACAATGTGAATGGCTCAAAGCGAGAATGATAACGAACAGATGCTTCTGCGTCTCATTGCCGGTGGAGATGAAAAAGCCACCGGAATGTTATACAGTCAATACGTCAGATATCTAACTGCCGTATGCTCTCGCTATATCCGTAGTGATGAAGATGTCAAAGATGTGCTGCAAGACTGTTTTATTAAAATCTTCTCATCGATAAAATCTTTTGAATATCGTGGAGAAGGCTCTTTAAAAGGTTGGATGACCAAGATAGTCATTAACGAGACGCTGAAATTCATTAAACGTAACAGCCGTTTGGACTTTGTAGAACTGAATAACGGCGGAATGGACATGCCTGATGAAGAACCTCAAATGGAGGGCATTCCATCATCAGTAATATATCAAATGATAAGAGCATTGCCTGATGGCTACAGAACCATCTTCAATCTCTATGTAATCGAAGAGAAGAGTCATAAAGAGATAGCAGACCTGCTAAATATAAAAGAGAGTACCTCAGCCTCACAACTGCATAGAGCCAAAGCCATATTGGCTGATAAGATAAGACAATACAACGACGAGCGATTAACTTCAAAACAAGATGAAAGAAAAATGGCTTAAAGACATACATGACCGAATGACCGACTATGAGGTCGATGAGCCCGGCAATCTGTGGACCGATATCAATACAAAGATCTCGGAAGAAAGCGGATTGTCACGTCACCATGTTGTTAAGCATACAGTGTGGCTGTGGACTAAACGTGTAGCAGCAGTGGCAGCACTGATCGCACTTATCTTTACAATAGGTCATTATACTGCAAGGGTAGAGCATCAGCCTGCTCCGGTAACCGCTGTCATATCGCATGTAGAGACTGACAATATAAGCAATGATAAGAATACGCTCAATGTTGCCGGTGAAACGAATGCTCCTGTAGTGAAGAATACCCATATACCAGGATCGGCTAATAGTTATTTGGCTGATACCTCT
>CAZYFO010000200.1:0-1746 GCA_964646955.1 uncultured Bacteroidaceae bacterium
AAATGTTGCTCGAACGCCATGACACTTCTTTGAATATCTCTTATTTTACATAAATCTCCATCTGCTTTCTTTACCTTATTACATATCTGCGATATCCAAACAGGCCCAATCAATGGAGTATTTGTTTAAGACTTTTGTCTTTAAGAACTCTATTTTGGCCTCAAGCAATTGTGGTTTGAAGTTCTTCTTTTGTCTCTTGACCTCGGCAACGAATGCTTTTCTATTATCTATCTTAATTGCAACAATATCTATCTCATTTTGAGATCCTTTTGATTCCCACCATGAATCGATAGCCTTATATTCACAACTCTCCTGCATCTTTTGTTTGAAATATAATTCCAATGTTTTACCGGAATAGGTAGTGTAATCTTCGGTAATCAAACGTGATAATCCTTCGTAATTTCCCAATTCGATAAGCGTTCTGTTGCGTTCAATATACCTAAACCAAAAACGTAAAAAATTATCTGAGACCTCATATCGTACAGTTTGAGAACCCTCCTTAGCAAATAGTGGTCGTTGTTTTTTAATTACCTCATAAACAGTTTCCAATTTATTTAGTTGCCCGCCTATGCTTTTTTCACCCATAAATGCTTCTATCTGAGACTGAGTATTTATACCCGAAGATATAGCATCCAATATTGAGAAATAATTGCCATACTTTTTACCAAATTCTTGAATCAAAAGATTTCGTCCTTCATCGATAAATGGAGAGTCGCTCTGACATACATATTTTATCATTTTTTGAATAGTCAGTGCTTTGTTGTCGACTAAAAGTTCAACATATTTTGGTACACCTCCAGTATAGGTATATAGTGCCAGCAGTTCATCATTAGTATAATCCGGCTTATAATCCCTCATAATCTCTTTGAGAACCGAAGTAGTAAAAGGAGAGAGTTTAATCATCGCATCGGCACGTCCAAACAACGGCTCTTTTTTATCTTGAAAGATTTTGGTCATCAAAGAATATATTGAACCGCTAACAATAAAATTTACATTTGTGGTTGAGCGATATTGGTCCCAATAGTTCTGAATATCACTATACACAGATTCATTGATATTGATAAACTCTTGAAACTCATCAATAACTAATGTAAACTTTTGATTCTTACCTTGTTCCAAAAGAAAACGAAAAACTGCGACGAAAGAGTCCATCTTAGGAACAAAAACAGATAATTGTCTCTCAATCTCGGCACAAAAAACATTGCATAAATCAGCTTCACTTTTTCTGCCTACAAAGAGATAGATTATCACATCATCTTTAAGAGCATTAAGTATGAGCGATGTTTTACCAATTCGACGACGACCTGTTATCACAGTCAATTTGGAATGGTCATCATATGCCATTCCTTTAATTCGTTGCAATTCAGCAATCTCGGTGGTTCGATTATAAAACTTCATAACCCGTATATTAAAACGCCGGTAAATTTTACCGCTGTTGCAAAGATAGAGAAATTATAACATAGTAGCTATTTTCTTGTATTTTTTTGAGCCCTTTAAAAGCATATCCAATAATTGGTATTGCTATAATTGATTGATAATACCTTTCAGTAAATCACTCATATCAATCTCATCACACCTTATTGAACCTAGCAGATCACGCCCTTTGGTAGTTAACGCAAAGTTCATTGAACGCTTATCAGAAGCGCCCAATGAACGTTTTACTAGTTGCTTATTTTCAAGTGAGGCAATTACCTTTGATGTATTTGATGGGGTGAGGCCCAATAGCTCGCCTACTTCTCCTGCTGA
>CAZYFO010000201.1:0-1736 GCA_964646955.1 uncultured Bacteroidaceae bacterium
AGATGATTATGACATGGCTTATCGTTTGAATGCTACGGCTGTCTCCAATCTGGCTATTGTTGCCAAAGAGGCTGATGTTTTGTTGTTTCATTTGTCGACTGATTATGTTTTTCAAGGAGATGCATGTATTCCATACAGCGAGGATTATATGACGAATCCTTTAGGAGCGTATGGGAAAACCAAATTGGCCGGAGAAATGGCCGTGATGGATAGCGGATGCAAGTTTATTATCTTCAGGACGTCATGGCTATATAGTCCGTATGGCAACAACTTCGTTAAGACGATGAGAAGATTGACTACTCAGCAACCTGTTGTGAAGGTGGTCTTTGATCAGGTCGGTACTCCGACGTATGCCGGAGATCTGGCTGCAGCTATATTCGATATTGTTGAGAATGATAAGTATGAGGGTAATCAGGGAATATATCACTTCAGTGATGAGGGGGTATGCAGCTGGTTTGATTTTGCAATTGAGATAGCCCGGTTGAGCGGAATTGCCGGATGCAGTATTTTGCCGTGCCATTCCAATGAGTTCCCTTCTAAGGTCAGGCGTCCGAGTTTTTCCGTACTCGATAAGACGAAGTATAAAAAGACGTTTGGAAGAAACGTTCCTTATTGGCGTGACAGTCTGAAGAAATGTATTGCAGTCATAGATTCGGGCATTGTTTAAGCGTTACGGTGTTAAAATGAAATGATGGATAAGAATAAAATATTCTCTTGTTGGTTGCTTGTTTTGTTGGCCGGTCTTTTTTTTAATAACGATGCGGTTGCCCAAGATGACAGTGATTATTTCGGTGATTCATTCGATATAGATCAGGCTGTTCCCCGTAAAAGTACCAGGATTCGTTCCGGAAGTCAATGGTTGCCGTCAACATATAAAGATCAGGCTGCGCTGATAGAAAAGAGGGTTACAGCCTCGATAAAGCGTAAGTTGGATTATAGCTTTGAGACAGGTGCGAATTTTTCATCCGGCTCATTTGCTCCGTTCTGGTTCACATCAAACAGGCAAGGTGCTTCTTCCATTGAGAAGTCGAGCGGATACATCAGAATGTCAACGATAGGCGGTATGTATCTTCCGAGTGATTTTTTTGTAGACTATGGCATGGATGTTTCATTGAATGCCAATTATCAATCGGATTATTTCATCAGGCAGCTATATGTGGATCTGGGTTATAAGTGGTTTGATGTGTCACTTGGTACCAAAGAACGTTGGAGCGAATTGAAAAACAAGGATCTGAGTACAGGAGGACTTACATGGTCCGGCAATAGTCTGCCTATTCCGCAACTGCGTATTGAGATTCCCGATTATGTTCGGCTTAACTGGTTCGGACAATGGTTCTCCCTGAAGGGACATATTGCCTATGGCCGATTTACGGATAGTGACTGGCGTGCGGACATGGCTACTAAGGTGTCGCCTGATAAGCCTCAATATGCTGACAGGATTCTTTACCACAGTAAAGCTGCTTTTTTGAAGATTGGCGATGTTTCCAGATTTCCGCTTGAGGTGATTTGGGGACTGGAGATGAGCTCTCAGTTCGGAGGGACAAAACATAATATGGCGAGTAACGGTGTATTCTATGATAATTATGATCTCCCAAGCGGTCCTGGAGCATATTGGGAGGTGTTGATTCCGTTCAATCCCATAGGTAAGCAGGGTGATGAGAATGGTAATAATTTAGGCAGCTGGCATCTCTCTTTTGACCTGACGCTGGATAAATGGAAAGCACGTGCTTATTATG
>CAZYFO010000202.1:0-1735 GCA_964646955.1 uncultured Bacteroidaceae bacterium
GTTCTGCAATGCAAGTGGTAACACATAAAAGTGCAATAACGAATAAAGAAAAAAATCTCTTTTTCATAATAATAATAATAATTTATTTGTGATAATAAAACCTGATCCTATCTTGCCATTTTTCTTGGTTTCCAAAACCAGCGCTTAAATTTGTATTTTCGGACCTTCTTCCAGCACCACAATCTATCGTATGTGGTACTGGAACACTCCAGTTACCAGTCACTAAATTTCCATCAGATGATGGGATAACAACTACGATATGGCCAGGTCCACCAATACCATGCGCAACACCCACAACGAAATATCCATTATCAGCCATTGCCTGGACTTCTGTCAACCATTCTTGTAAATTGAGAACGTGACCATTACCATCTCTTTGAGCATCGATTGAAGTCCAATCCTCAGGGTGTGCCGGCATTAGATCATACCACTCATTTGCAAGAGCATAATCATATTCGCCGTTACTATATATAATCTTTTTTAAATAACCCGGTACTTCATCAAATATTTCATCATAATATTTTCCGACACTATAATTGCACATCATTGAACGTTGACTATAAGGCTTACCTTTATTAGGATTATTATCTTTTTCATCATACGCCAATACTGCATTAACAGCTTTGGGTGCTGCCGATTTTAGCAATGAGATTCTTGTGAACATTGGAAGTGCATTGAAGGAAGAAGTACTAGTAGTACTACCACTGTTACCACCAGTAGACCCACCAGTAGACCCACCAGTAGACCCACCAGTAGACCCTCCACCATTAGACCCACCACCACCAGAGTCTCCTCCGCTGCTGCCAGAATCACTTCCTCCGCTACCCGTATTTCCACTAGAACAGATACACTCTGCATGAAGTCTAAAGCAATATGGGCAATAGCAATCACATAGTCCACCAACTATTTCAGTATGACAAACCGGACACATATGAGTGGATTCGATTTCTACACAAGTGCATTGATCCCACGGTCTCCAGCAAATGGAACAAAAATACATAAAATCTTCAGTATCATTTGATGATTTTGTTTTTATAGTAATCGGCCGTAGATTTAAGAACAGATGTTGATGCCCATGCGTCTTGATTGAATCCGTTTTTTCCTCTCTTTCCTTAGGAGGAAGAGGGTTTTGTCTGAAAATGAATTTGGTGGTTCCATTCTCAATACATCTACCGGCTAACATTGTTCCGTCCAAACGCGACGTGATAAAGTAACCGCTAAAATCAGATGATTCAAAATCAATTCCTAATATCTTTACAGCCTGCTCCTTCATATCACGCCCATACAGGTATGTACCAATAATGGTTATCAACTCCTTGTTGCTACTATTTTTGCGTATAATCAATGTACTGTAAATCTGGTGATTCTTATTCTTAGAACGTCCATCTTCAGAAAATATTGAAAAGGCCTGGCTCTTTTTTTGATTAATAGGAACATACACCACATTCATACCATCTTCTTGCTTAATGGAAAAATTGTTCCAATCTATGTATAAATCAGAGGTAGAGGAGATATTGGCTTTGCTACGTTTCTCCGAATTAGATTCGCTATGATAAGCCTTCTCCATATTCAATAGAGACACTTCCACATTACTACTCTCCAAATTCTTTTTTGCTTCCAATACAAGTGAAGGCAAAGAACTGCTGTCATAAGCGCCTCCATCCAACACATCATTGCAGCTAACTGACAAAAGTCCAAGCAATACAATTGGCAGCGGAAAATATTTCTTACTCAT
>CAZYFO010000203.1:0-1722 GCA_964646955.1 uncultured Bacteroidaceae bacterium
AACAAAGAAAATGAGTAAACTCCTTTTCTTTGTCTTCGGCTTGCATTATCTTTGCTCAAATTTTATAGTAACGAATCATGAAGATATCGAACAGAGCCGAGATTATGCCAAGTTCGCCTATTCGCAAACTTTCCGCATTTGCTCAACAAGCTGAGTCTGAGGGTGTAAAAATCTATCACCTGAACATTGGACAGCCAGATCTGCCCTCACCTCAAGTAGGACTCGACGCGTTGAAGAAAATTGACAGGAAAGTATTGGAGTATGCTCCGTCTCAGGGATTCCTAAGCTTGAGGAAGAGACTTTGCGATTACTACGAACAGTATCAGATCAAATTCCAACCTGATGATATAATTGTCACCAGCGGTGGTTCAGAGGCGGTTCTCTTTGCGTTCATGACTTGTCTTAATCCCGGTGACGAAATCATCGTTCCGGAACCTGCATACGCCAACTATATGGCATTTGCTGTATCTGCTGGTGCAGTTATCAAACCCATTGTTTCAACAATAGACGAAGGTTTTGCTCTTCCGCCGATTGAAGAATTTGAAAAACTGATAACAGAGAGAACAAAGGGTATTCTGATATGTAATCCAAACAATCCTACAGGATATCTCTACTCTTTGAAGGATATGTTTCAGTTGAGAGACTTAGTGAAGAAATATGATCTATTCCTATTCTCTGACGAGGTTTATCGTGAATTCATTTATACCGGTTCACCTTATATCTCTGCTTGCCATTTGGAGGGTATTGAACAGAATGTCATCCTCATTGACTCCGTCTCGAAGAGATATTCGGAATGCGGTATCCGCATCGGTGCTATCGCCACAAAAAACGAGGAGGTTAAGAATGCTGTGATGAAGTTCTGTCAGGCACGTCTTTGCCCGCCTCTAATAGGACAAATTGTTGCTGAAGCATCTATTTCAGCTCCACGTGAATATATGGCAGCTGTATATGAGGAGTTTATCAGCCGACGTAAGTGCCTGATTGACGGTCTCAACAGAATACCCGGAGTTTACTCCCCTATTCCAATGGGTGCATTCTACACTACAGCTAAACTTCCTATAGACGACTGCGAAAAGTTCTGCAAATGGTGTCTGACGGATTTCCGTCGTGACGGCAAAACCATTATGATGGCTCCGGGTACCGGATTCTATTCGGATCCCACACTTGGCAAAGATCAGGTCAGACTGGCATACTGTCTTAACGAGAAAGATCTGAAAATAGCGCTAAAGCTACTTGAGGAGGCCCTCAAAGAGTACAACAGCCTGCCCAAGAAGTAAGAAACTGATTGTTTTTGAAAAAGGGAATTGGACGCTTCATAATTTGAAGTCGTTTTGAGTTCCTGTTTTTTCTAAAAAACTTGCTTCTTGATAACATAGACTTTAATTACAAACCTAAATACAGTATGACTAGAGTTCTTTGTTTAATTGCTACAATGACCGTTTCCGGTTTGTTTGCAACACCGGCCTTTTGTGCCCAGCCTGATGAAAATCCTGGCAAGAACCAGAAAATTATTTCAGTTCCACGCGGAGAGCAAGCCCCATCAGCCACTCCGGGTCAGAGAAATTTCGGAGGTATGATTCCTCAAGGAAATACTCCACGCCCACAACGTCCGGCTGCAGCGCCTCGTGCTCAGAGACCTGCACCACAAGTTAAAACGGTTCCACTCACTGAATTATCAATGAGCGACCCGTTTATCTATCCGGATACTGAGACTAAGACTTA
>CAZYFO010000204.1:0-1678 GCA_964646955.1 uncultured Bacteroidaceae bacterium
GCAACGGTCTTTTTGCGATAGAAGAATCCGTCGCATGTGGCGCAGGCACTTACACCGTGTCCTGCATATTTCTTCTCGTCCTCAAGACCCAGATACTTTGCAGAGGCACCGGTGGAGATGATTACGGTATCGGCTTGTATGTTTGTCTCTTCGTCTATTGTTATAGTGTACGGAGTATTGCTGAAATCTACTTTTGTGACTAATCCGGTTCTGATTTCAGTGCCGAAATGTAAGGCTTGTTCTCTTAAATCATTCATCAGGTCATCACCGCTGACTCCCTGCGGATAACCAGGGAAGTTTTCTACAGTGGATGTGGTGGTGAGCTGTCCACCCGGCAGATCTCCTTCAAATAGGATAGGGCTTAGGTTTGCTCTTGAGGCATAAATGGCTGCTGTATATCCGGCAGGTCCGGAGCCTATGATAAGGCATTTGTATCTTTCCATAATTATTTCATTAATTAGTGATTATCTCATATCTATTACTTCTGCTTTGGGGAACTTGCTGACGGGACAAGTGAAGTCACTGTTATTGAGCTTCTGTCCTTTTTTGCAGTTTTTCAGCGATATGGTCATATTCTCTCCTTGAGCATTGGTGAGTACTACCATCTCAGGTAGAAAGGTGCTTGCAGAGACGGTTATTTGAACTTTACTGAATAGCTGAAAACCTGATTGCTCATTTTTATTGGCCTTCAGTTCTATTAGGTAGGAACTTTTTCCGTTGATCTGGGTGGCTTTTTCCGATACAAAGGAGAAGGTTTTACGGTTCTTCAAGATAAGATATGGATTAAGATATTCCAAATCCTGAGGTTCGGGTGTGGAGATGTATATCTCATTGACGGTCTCGTCAGGAATATAGCTCCAAAGGGTCTTGCCGTTGAACCATAGTTTGATGTCGGCGGAATTGATGCTGAAAGCGTTTTGTTTCATCTTTATTTGACCGAAACAATCTTCTATTCCTAAATCCGATGAGGTGTTGTTCTCAAAGCTGAAGTCTGCTATGATACCTCCATCCTCAGATTCCATCATGCTGATGGTTTTGTTTAGTATGGTTTGAGCGGATATGGAGCTGCAACATATTACGAATATGTTGAATAATAAGGCTGATATTTTTTTCATCAATTATTCATGTTTTGAAGCATTTTATTTAAATCCATCTCATCCATGCACAAGACCTGACGAGGTTTGCTGCCTTCGGCGCGTCCTACGATTCCGGCTCTTTCAAGCTGATCCATGAGACGTCCGGCACGGTTGTAGCCTATGGCAAATTTACGTTGAATGAGTGAAGTAGAGCCTTGCTGATGTACCACTATCAGTCTGGCGGCTTCTTCGAAAAGCGGATCTAACTTTGTGGAATCGATACCTTCGGCCGAAGATGTGCTGCTTTCCGTCTCATCAACATATTCCGGAAGCTGATATGCATCGGTATAACCCTGTTGGCTACTGATGAATTGACAGATGTTCTGTACTTCAGGTGTATCAACGAAGGCACACTGTATTCGTACGGGATCACTGCCCTGCAGGAACAGCATGTCACCACGTCCAACAAGTTGGTTGGCGCCGGTTCTATCGAGTATGGTTCTGGAGTCAATCATAGAGGTTACTCTGAATGCCATACGGGCAGGGAAGTTAGCCTTGATATTTCCGGTGATGATATTTGTAGTAGGACGCTGGGTAGCTAT
>CAZYFO010000205.1:0-1675 GCA_964646955.1 uncultured Bacteroidaceae bacterium
CCTGACTTTGACAGTTAAAATTTCCAATCCTTGTAACAATCTGATATACAATCACAACGGAAAATGTCTCTGGTGGCTTGGGTGGCGCAAGGTCAAAATACCTACCTTTGCGGCATGTATGTACGTCGAAAGAAGAACCGCAGTGGCAGCACGAGCATAGTTGTCGTAGACAAGAGTGGAGGGTGCTACCATGAAATCAAGAGCTTCGGGTCATCATCGGATGCCTCTGATATAGACAGGATGTCTCTTGAAGCGTCCTTGTGGATATCAAAATATGGAGGCCAGCAAAGAATCGATTTCGATGAGACGGAAAAGGCAATAGAAGAGGCGAGAAATACAATATCCCGTATAGAACGCACACTTCAGAATGCGCCACAAGTGATATTGGAGAGTGTTTACTACAGCATTGGATTTGGTGCGATAAAAGATGACGTTCTCAAGCATCTGGCGATAGCGAGGGTGTGCCAGCCATTGAGCAAAGTGGCAACAGTAGAATATCTTAAGTCATACTTTGATGAAGACATACAGCTTCATAACATATACAGGTATATGGACAGGCTATATTCAAGCCAACGAGAACTAGTCCAGCAGATAAGTGTGGAACATACGATGAGCATACTCGGAGGCCACATAGGACTTGTATTCTACGATGTTACAACCCTATACTTCGAATCAGCTCCAAAGCCTGACGACAGCCTGCGGCAAAGCGGCTTCTCGAAAGATGGAAAGACGGTTGAATCGCAGATAGTCCTGGGATTGCTTGTGAGCGAAGACGGATATCCACTTTCATATTCAATATTCAATGGTAGCCAGTATGAAGGCCGCACCATGATACCGATAATCGATGACTTTGTCCAACGTTTCTCGCTGACAGACTTCATAATTGTAGCCGATTCAGGACTGATGAGCGCCGGCAATGTAAAGATGCTGGAATCCGCCGGTTACAAATACATACTCGGAGCAAGAATAAGAAACGAGTCTCCAAATGTCAAAGATTGGATATTGTCGATATGCAAAGAGGACGGACATAGCAGCGAATACAAAAAGAATGAGACGCAACGGCTGATAGTCAGTTATTCGGAAGCCAGGTCCAGAAAAAACGCACTGAATCGTGAGAAAGGTGTCGGACGCCTACGCAAGGCCTATTCAAAAGGTACTCTTACAAAGGACAATGTCAACAAGAGGGGATATAACAAATTCATTGAAATAGATAGGGATATAGCAGTCTCGATAAACGAAGACAAAATAGAAGAAGACAGCTTATGGGACGGGTTGAAAGGGTACATAACAAATACGACACTTAGTCGCGATGAGGTAATATCCCGGTATCACGGACTTTGGGTGGTGGAGAGGGCTTTCCGCATAGGGAAAGGGACACTCGAAATGCGTCCAATGTTCCACTTTACAGAAAAGAGGATTGAAGCCCATATCTGCATCTGTTTTGTGGCCTACAAAATATATAAGGAATTGGAACGGATTATTAGGAAAAAGAGGATTCCTATGAGTGTGGACAAAGTCCTTTCCATAGCCAAAACCATAACCACTTTAAGGATCAAACTTCCCAACGGCAAGTATTATACTGAAACGCTATACACAACAACGCAACAAAGGGCAATTATGCCACTGCTCAATGATCTGCAAAAATAAATTGGGTGGCGCATTGTCAAAGTCAGGA
>CAZYFO010000206.1:0-1666 GCA_964646955.1 uncultured Bacteroidaceae bacterium
CCTTCGTCTTCGTAAAGAGAGAACTTACCATCGGCTCCGGCATATACGCGAATAGTCAGGGCATCCCATGTTTTTTCGTTGGAGTATTGAACATCAGGTCCTATAGGAATGATGCTGCCTGCACGTACGAAAATGGGAATGGTATTAAGAGTGGTAGAATAGGAGATCTCTTGACCGCCATCGAAGATCTTACCGGAGTTGAAATCGTACCATTTGGTTCCTGCCGGCAAGTACAGAGAGTATTTCTTTTCATCCTTAAAATTAACCGAGCTTAATCCGCTGCGAGACCATTTTGTGGCATTCTCTACTGTGTATTGTGCCTTTACGACCGGAGCAATGAGTAATTCGCTTCCAAACATAAATTCGTCTGCGATATCCCAAACCTTACTATCGTTCTTGAAATCCATAGCAAGAGCACGTTGAAATGTGCCATTGTTGTTAGTAACCTGCCAAGCTGTCGAGTAGATGTATGGAAGCAGTGAATAACGCAGTTTTACTGCATTGACTAAAGCATCGTAAGTCGGTTCTCCGGGTTTGCCGTAGTAGTATATTTCACGCGGAACTTCAGTACCGTGAGAACGCATCATGGGAGAGAATACTCCATATTGTATCCATCTTACATAGAGTTCCTGAAACAGAGGGTTCTTTGGAGCAGTGGCGTCCATGTAGCCTTCATTATAGTTGTCTGCGAAGAATCCGCCTAAATCGGAGTTGTAATTTGGATTGCCGGTCATTGCGAAGTTTAGTCCTGCAGGAATCTGGTTCCTAAGTGTCTGCCAAGAGGTTCTGGTATCACCTGACCATGTATTGGCTCCGTAACGTTGTTGGCCTGCGAAAGCGGAACGTGTCAGAATTAGTACTCGTTTGTCTGATGTGACTGCACGTTGGTGGTCATATACACCGCCCACTGTCATAAGAGGGTAGGCATTTATCACTTTGCGGTAAGAACCCATAGCTGTAGGAGCCTCCATGTCGCTATCCTTGAATTCGTTGCGGTCAGGCTCTGTAGAATCCATCCACCAACCGTCTATCTTCATGTCATTCAGACGTGTCAGATGGTTCCAATAAATGTCGCGTGCATCGCTGCTATAAGCGTCATAAACGCGTACTCCTGATGGATAATCCATACGTGGAGGCCAATCGCTCAGGCCGCTCTGGGGCCATGTCTGGAAACCAAAAAGTAGATTCTTCTCCTTCAGCTCGCGGAAGGGTTTAGTCATAGGACCGAATGAGGACCAGATGGATATCATCAGATGAGCATTGCTATTATGCACTTCGTCTATCATTCGCTGGGCGTTTGGGAAATCCGGATTGTTGAATTCCATAGCATTCCACAGATAGTTGCTGCCCCAATATTGCCAATCCTGTATCATACAGTCAATAGGAATCTGCTGTTGTCTATATGTACGCAGCACCTCCAGAAGTTCTGCCGAGCTCTTGTAACGCTCGCGGCTCTGCATGAAGCCGTAGCTCCACAAAGGAAGCATAGGAACGTCTCCTGTAAGAGTACGTATTTCTGAAATTACTCCATCGGCATTGCCACCGTACATGAAGTAATAGTCGATGCAGTCACCTACCTCCGAGGTAAAGCTCATGCCGTCGGCATTGTCTTTAAAATTAGTGGGGGAGTAGTTGTCCCAGAATATACCGTATCCTTTGATGGACT
>CAZYFO010000207.1:0-1662 GCA_964646955.1 uncultured Bacteroidaceae bacterium
TCCGTCAGAGCAAGAACCTGAGAAACCTCATGTCCCGCGTCTCCTTCATCAACGGCGGCACCAATGCAACTACCTCCGTTGTACCGGATGACGGTGATGACGATGGAGATGATGATACCTCCGGAGAAGGCCAGGGAGAGGGCGGGGGTGAAGGTGAAAACGTAATCCCGGCAGGCAATTGATTAACCCGTTAATCAACCCAACGCTGTAAGACATAATTACCTTAACCGCGTAACAAATCACACCCATGAAAAACATACAAACAATCACGGCCGTAGTCCTGATAGCCACCGGCATCGTAATGTCCTTCATAGGCTTCTGGACTCCGCCCAAGGGAGAGATCTCCGATTCGGTATTGTGGTACTTCGCCCAGACACTAATCTATGCCGGCTCCGTGTTCGGCCTGAAAGTGTACGTTGACAGACGAATCAATCCAGGTACCCCCGATACCATCGGCGATTCAGCTGCCGATACCCGGATAACCACCGATATCCCCAGCTCAGCTGAATTCGCAGACACCGCCAATTCCGGTCCACCCGGCCGCCATTAGTGCATCTCTTCCGTAACGACAATGGAGAAGGCTTTTCAGAAATATTTTGAAAAACTTTCTTCATTGTTGTTGTTTTTATTGAAAACAGTGTATATATTTGACACTGTAATAGAGTGATTCTCTTGATAGATGTTCAAGAGAAAGTGTTTTTATATAATAAAGGATTGACTAAAGGGTACAGTGATGTACTCTTTAGTTGTTTTTATGTAGTCGGCAGTTCTCCGCGATAACCGGGCAATCCGAGTCAACCAAAACCCCGAATAAGTCAGGTTCACCCAATACATAAAATCAATTTAGATAAGCATTTATTTTTTGACAAATAAATTTGCTTTCATTGTCAGGTAGTTAAAAATCTTATTATTTTTGCAAAATGCAGTATTAAAGAAAAGCGCTTCCTCTAATTATTGAATAAAAACTTATATATTATGAAAGGTATTATTTTTTGCCTGACATTAATTGGATTAATATCCTGTGGACATGTATTCGAAAAGAATAATGAAAACAAAGTATCGCAATTTACCTATATAGAAATTGGTAATAAGCCTGATAATGCATTGGCTTTCATAAACGGATACGTAGAAGATGTAAAAAAAATGAATAATGCTGTTGATTTAATAGAGTGGGTTAATTCTAATAAATGGTCAACAGATGGATTTAAAAAGGAATTGAAATGGATTATCAATAAGGTTTATTTCAACAAATTCGAATTTGGATATGATTCCGATCCAATTTTTGATGCTCAGGAATATCCCAAAAAAGGATTTGTAATTGAATCAATTGATGACAATTCAAATTACTTGACAATAAAGAGAGATGGCTGTTCCCGTTTTAGACTAACCATAAAAATGAAAAATGAAAATGGGATTTGGTTAGTTGACGGATGTGGCTTGATAAATATACCGAATGAAAAACGACCAAGGACACACACAAGACCACGCTGACAATCTCTTTTCCTGCAGCATTGTGCCCCATTCTTCAGAATCAATTTTGAAAATCTTTCTTAATTGTTTTTGCTTTTATCAGAAACAGTTGCCTACATTTGACGCGTTAAACAAATTCTCTTGATATGTTCAAGAGAGTATGATTTTTATAATATTTATAGACTAAAGGGT
>CAZYFO010000208.1:0-1615 GCA_964646955.1 uncultured Bacteroidaceae bacterium
ACAGTAAGTCAAGAAACTGTTTCTTGTTCTCAATAATTTTTTCAATCCTCATCATATTATTTCTTGCGTTGAAGGATTAAGTGTAACGGATAGAAATTGAAACGCTTGTAAAAACCAAGAACATTCTCATTACCTACTGAAACCGATAACTTCTGAGTCTCTACATTCTGATCATCCAACCACTTTATGGCTCTTGAAAACAACTCCTCTCCCAGCCCTTTTTTACTATACGATTCATCAACGAAAATAGAATCCACCTCTCCAACCTTTGACTCCTTAGCAACAGTACTTATGCAATATCCTATAATTTGTTCGTTGACACCATCAGATGCATACTCCAAATGCAAATCTTTAGACTTGTCAATCAACATCCGTTTACGATCTTGCCAACTCATATTCTCATACCACTCCTTAAAGTATATTGTTGAAGCAAAGTGAACCTCATTCAACTTTTCCCATAAAGGACGAACCAAGTCCAGTTCCTCTATTGACCCTTGATGAAAAATAATATTATTCATAATCACTAATTATCAGACTAACTACTAACGGTAGTTCCTTATTTTTCTTCCATTTTAATATTAAATTCTTCGGAGAATTGGAGTAGAATATTTCTCACTCCTTTAATATACTCTTTCTCAGACCCCCAATTAATATTTAATATTCCTACTCCACCAGCACCTCCGATTACATCAATGTCAATAGAACCTTCTTCTATCTTCAAAATCACCATATCCATTTGGCTTGAATTAGTTCTAAGATGTAAATCTTCATTCGCTAAAATAGACATATCAGAGCTATGGTTCTGATACTCAAATGGAAGATACTTCTTTAGATATTTAATAATCATTTTTCTATCAGTAGTATAAACTTTAAATCTTGAAATTTTCATATTGTCGTTATTATAATTGTTGAATCCACCTACGGACATGTGAACTTTTGCAGTATGGTTTAGAGGTCATTCGTCGGTCTTTGTTCCAAGAAGGACTATGTTTTCGGGCTTTGGCTGGGACATGCCCGGAGGGCCAAGCCTTCTGGCTGATGGAGCCACAATCTCCATATTTAGCTGATCCTTGGAAAACGTGAAACGAAATGTCTCGGCTGAGCCGGGATTGAACATGGAGATATAATGGGCCGACAGAGTTTCGGCGGCGGTCCATGAGCAGATTCCGGCTGTGTTTACAGGCGTGACTCCCATCTTGTTCGGATACACGCCGCCTGACATGGAGAGCGTGCGGTCTGTCATTCCATAAGCCCAACTATCCAGGCCGAACGGGATATTGTGTACGGCACCGGTAGTGACTATCGTCAAATAACAGTTTCCCGCCTCATCGAAACGGAAAAGCACTGAGTTTATTCCTGAATCGTTATCGTCCATCTTGTAACGCATGGTACACCTAGTGACCTTTGTGACACTTGTCCCTTCAAAAGGTCGCTTTGTCTGGTAACCGGCAATGGCAGCATTGAGATCCAATGTTTTGTTGGGTTTCAGTTTCTTATCGCTCATTGAAGGAAGCATATCGTAAACCAGGCTGTTAAATCCGGCCTCATCGCCTACGCTACTGTGACAAACCAGAATAAAGTCATAATCGGGAATCACCATTATCAACTGGTTCTG
>CAZYFO010000209.1:0-1541 GCA_964646955.1 uncultured Bacteroidaceae bacterium
AGAGGCTGGTACGCGCTGCCTGTGAGTATGCTATCGAACATAATAGGCCTTCTGTGACCCTGGTCCACAAGGGCAATATCATGAAGTTCACCGAAGGCGGCTTCAGGAAATGGGGCTATGAGCTTGTAGGGAGGGAGTTTGCTGATGCTATTGCAAGTGGGCGTCTTGCGGTAAACGACTGTATATGTGATGCTTTTCTTCAGAATGCGCTTATCAAACCCGAAGAGTATAGCGTTATAGCTACTCTAAATCTGAATGGTGACTATATATCGGACCAGCTTGCAGCTCAGGTTGGCGGAATTGGTATTTCTCCGGGAGCGAATATCAACTATTCCACAGGTTTGGCTATATTTGAGGCTACTCACGGCACAGCTCCTGACATCGCGGGAAAGAATATCGTCAATCCCTGTTCAAATATTCTGAGCGGTGTAATGATGCTGGAGCACATGGGTTGGAACGATGCGGCCGGGTTGATTTACGCGGCGCTTGAGCGTTCGCTGGCCGGTGGGTTTGCAACTGCCGATCTGGCCCGGACGATGGATAATGGAAAGACAATGGGAACTAAGGAGTTTACTGAACATATAATTGGTAATATATGAAACAAAAGAACAAGAAGGAGTATCTGATATACAAGCTCTCTGATGAGATGAAGAGAAGCACCAAGATGGATGCCGAGCTCTTCAAGAAGCTTGACGTGAAGCGCGGTTTACGTAATGAAGACGGAACGGGTGTTCTGGTGGGTCTTACCAATATTGGCAATGTGGTGGGCTACAAGCGTGATGAGGCAGGAAAAATTACCCCTGTTGAGGGAAAGCTCTATTTCCGCGGTTACGAGGTGAGTGACCTTGTACATGCCGTCACTAAAGAGGGCCGCTTCGGTTTCGAGGAGATATGTTTCTTATTGCTCTCAGGCCGTCTGCCTAATGCCGAAGAACTGCAGGAGTTCAGTGAACTTATTCTGGATAATATGCCGCTGCAGCATCAGACAATTCTTCATATAATAGAGCTTCAGGGTGATGATATAATGAATATTCTTGCGCGCAGTGTGCTGGAGTTCTATACTTTTGATGAGAATCCGGACGATGTGTCGCGTGAAAATCTGATGAGACAGAGCATTGAGCTGATTTCAAAGTTTCCGGCTACCATTGCCTATGCTTACAATATGTACAGGCATAAGGAACATGGTCGTTCTCTTCATATACGCGATGCCCAGAAGGGGCTTAGTCTGGCAGAGAATTTTCTGTTCATGCTGAAGGGTTACGACTACACTCCGCTGGAAGCCCGTACGCTTGATGTTCTGCTTATTCTCCATTCTGAGCATGGCGGTGGTAACAACTCGACATTTGCTGTCAGGGTTGTATCGTCCACTGGTACTGACACCTATTCCGCAATCGCTGCCGGTATAGGCTCTCTGAAGGGACCTAAGCATGGTGGAGCCAATCTGAAGGTTACCGGCATGCTCTCTTTCTTAAAGGAGTCTATCTCTGACTGGGAATCGGACAATCAGATTGAGGCGGTAATCAGGAAAATTCTGTCCAAAG
>CAZYFO010000210.1:0-1535 GCA_964646955.1 uncultured Bacteroidaceae bacterium
TGACGACTATGTTGTCAGAAAGCTTAGTGATTGAAGTAGTTATTCAACAACTTTTTTGTCCAGTCTGCCATAAAAAGAGGAATATTCAGCAGATTATTCTCTCTATTCAGGTTATTCAATGAATAACGAATCGACACCTCGGGTTTAAACTCCTTCCTGAAAACAGACAGACTCTTACCGGTCAAACTATTGCCGGATTTGACCTCAACAGGAATCACATTCAATCCTTCCTGTATCAAAAAATCCACCTCTGCCGTACCGTTAGAAACCCAATACCTGGGCATCGTATCAAATTGAATCATCAAAGACTGTAACACGGCATTTTCAGCCATAGCACCTTTGAATTCCGTAAACATAGAGCTCTGTGACCAAAAAACCTCAGGCGGCAGGTTAGCTAAAACTCTAAGCAGTCCTACATCACACAAATACAATTTAAATGCCGACAAATCATCGTAAGCACTCAATGGAAGACCTGGTTTGTTTGAACAGAAAACACGGTTCACCAATCCGGCATGTTGTAACCACAAAAGGGCATCTTCATATTCTCGTGCCCTCGCACCTGATTTAACCACCTTATACAGAAACTTTCTGTTCTCTTTAGCCAACTGAGACGGAATAGAATTCCATATCGCCGCAATACGAGGAATATCACCTGAAGGAGCATGTTTCGCAAAATCCAAAGAATATGCTATCAACACCTGATTTTGCCTGTTTTCTATCTCACCACTGCCCAAGCTATCCAACATCGCTACCGCAGATGCCGGCATTCCTCCACAAACCAGATACCTTCTGTACGATTCAATAGCATGTCCCATTATTATCTCAGGTAATGGCTCCAAACTACTCAGATCCTGAAAAAAGTTAAACACCTTGGGAGAATCACAAGCCAGAAATTCTCTAAAAGATACCGGATACATCTGTAGAAACTCCACTTTCCCGACCGGAAAAGAATCTCCCTTTGAGAGCGATACACCCAATAGAGAGCCGGCTGCAATAATATGATACTCAGGAGCCTCTTCACAAAAATACTTAAGACTGTTTAGAGCCTTATTACACTGTTGAATCTCATCAAAAATCAACAGTGTTTTATGTGGGACAATAGGAACATCCGTATATAATTTCAATATCCCAAGCAGACGCTTCGGATCTTTAGTCTGTTCAAATTCTCTACAGAGCTCTTCAGATGAATCAAAATTAAAGTATGCCACATGGTCATAATACCGCTCTCCGAACATCTTCATTGCAAATGTCTTTCCTATCTGGCGAGCACCACGTATTATCAGCGGCTTTCTTCCTTCATTACTCTTCCAGCCAATCAATGACTGAATTATATCCCTTTGTATCTCCATATTCATACAATTTTTTCCCTATTTATCACATTTAATAGGGATATTAAGCGCAAACATACACATTTTTCCAACATAGTTTGTGCAATTCACCACATTTTTCCAACTTTATTTGAAGAATCCGACCGGACTCATTCGATGCCAACTTACCGAACAAAAAGCAGCCAATCCGGTGAATTAACTTTACCA
>CAZYFO010000211.1:0-1518 GCA_964646955.1 uncultured Bacteroidaceae bacterium
AAACACCTATTATTGTACGGCTTTTCCTGTAGCTACTATGCTAGCTTCCACATGGAATACAGAACTGGTTGAATCGGTCGGTGCATCGATAGGCGATGAGGTCAAAAGATATGGTGCCGATGTTCTATTGGCTCCGGCACTGAACCTTCATCGTAATCCACTGTTAGGGAGAACATTCGAATATTATGCCGAAGACCCTGTTTTGGCCGGTCAGATAACAGCATCCATGATACGCGGAATACAATCAAACGGCGTTGGTGCCACCATTAAACACTTTGCGCTTAACAATCAAGAGACTAACCGCATGAAGAACAACGTAATAGTACCTGAAGATGTAGCCAGAGAGCTATATTTGAAAGGTTTCGAGATTGCGGTAAGAGAATCCCAACCCTGGGCAGTAATGACATCCTATAATAAAATAAACGGGACATACTCTCCGGAGAATCCGAATCTTATTGACAGTATTCTTCGACAAGAATGGGGTTTTGAAGGAGCTGTGATGACCGACTGGACCGGCGGACAAAGTGCCGTTGCTATGGTGAAAGCCCAAAACGATCTGCTGATGCCGGGCAGTGCAGCCCAAATCAAAGAAATCACCGATGCCGTACTGGATGGTACATTGAGCATCGCCGAGATAAATCGTAATGTAAAACATATTCTGCAACTTATCGAGAAGTCTCCAAAGGCCAAGGGTTATGCATTCAAAAACGATCCTGATCTGAAAGGACATGCTGAGATTGCTCGTGCAAGTGGTGCAGAAGGTATGGTTCTATTGAAAAACGAGGAACAGACACTGCCATTCTCAAAGGACGTTGAGCGTATAGCTCTTTACGGAGTGAGTTCCTATAATCTCTATGTTATTGGTACGGGAAGCGGCAGCGTAAACTATAAAGAATCTATTGGAATCGATAAAGGTCTTGAGCAGGCCGGATACAAATTGGATCCTGCCGTGAGTACTCCGATAAAGAGTTACGTTGATGAAATGATGAAATCCGTACGCAGAGGCAGAATGATGAACGGAGGTCTCAAAGAGCATATCCTACCGGAATCTCTGATGCGCAAACCATATCAATTAAGAGCCGACGCTATTGCCAATGACATAGCTGTTATAACCATTGGCCGCAGTTGCGGAGAGTTTCGTGACCGTACATTCGATGAAGATTGGATATTAAGCGATATGGAGACAACTCTGATAAACGAGGTTTGTACTGCATTCCACCTAAAAGGCAAAAAAGTGGTAGTGCTTCTCAATATCGGAGCACCTATTGAAACAGCCAGTTGGAAAGAGAAGCCGGATGCAATACTGTTAGTCGGACTCCCCGGACAGGAAGGGGGATATGCCATTTCCGATATTTTAAAAGGTACGATTAACCCTTCCGGCAAATTGGTGGACACCTATCCTATTGACTATTTTCAGATTCCCTCAACGACAAACTTCCCATGGAATGCAAGAGACTTGGAGTTTCAGGCAAGAGAGAACCGCATGAGTGGCAACCAAATACAGATTGCCAGCTATGA